>JAAETI010000943.1 GCA_024228555.1 bacterium
CTTGCTGCGTGGTGATCCAGATGTGCTGGTCGTTACCATCGACGGTCTCGATCTCATGCGGCGAAGCGAGCCCGAAATCCGCATGACTGAGGAGGTCGCCGGCCAGGGATCTGAAGTTGACGGTGCGTCCGTCGCTGCCGATCATGGCGAGGACGGTCCCAGCCAGCCAGCTAGTTGGCCAAATGCGGTATTCAAACGACGCCGAGGTGTTGATCGGCGTCCCATCGAGGCGGTACAGCATGACCCTGGCGGTTGCTACCAATTCGTCTGCCGTCTCAGAGACCACATCGAGACCCACCAGATATCGGCCACGGTGCCAAGCCAGAGAGTCCCGGGGATCTGTCGTGTCATGGAGGCCGGCCAACTCGGTTACTCCGGCGCCATTGGGAGCCATTGCGATTGCGGCGTTGCCATCGTCACTGAAAACGTCGGCGGCAAATCCGAGAGCGGTGGGGCCGAGACGCACCGCAGATCCGTCGAGGGTCACTTCGGTGACATTGACTCCTTCGTCGGCGAACACGTGGACAATCGTGTCGAAAACGCCGTGCCCGTAGACGGGCCCTTCGTACGCATAGATGTAGCCGTTCGCCGCCGTGATACCGCTGAAGATGGTGGCCGGCTCCAAGATCGGCCCCGCCTGCCCGGCTAGATCGAAGGTGGCGATACCGCCGTCCCGCAACAGCACGTAGACCGTGTTGTCGACGATCGTTCCGAATTGATTGAACCCGTTGGCAACGTCGGTCAGTTCGACGATGGAGCCGTCTTGTTTGACAAGCAACACCCGCTCAAGGTGGCCTCCCACCTCACCCCAGTCGGCGACAAGGATGTGCTCGCCTTCGTACATGGCCTCGGCGTGGACCTCAATCGGGAGCTCGAACAGCAGGTCTCCGACAGGGGAGTAAATCGCCGCGCCAGGGTGCCGAGTGACGACGACACCCCAGGTTGCCTGCTGAGCGTTCAGTACATGGTCGGTGAACTGCGGTGCCTCGCCGCGGGGTGAGACGTCTCGGACTGGCCCAATCATTGTCCCGTCGGGCAGGTAAACCGATCCGCCAAACCAAACGTGGTCGGCGACAAACCGTGGAGTCCTTTGTCGGCTTTCGGTGGCATGCTCGACGGTGGTGAGGAGAGTTGGTGCGACCGTGCAATTGTCCTCTTGCGGTACCGAGCCGGCAGCCGGCGTCAGGGGGACGGCTAACGCGGCAATGAGGACGCCGAGAGCGACGATTGAGCGTTTCATGGTGATTGCCTCTCAACGGTGTCAAGCCCAGGTCTGTCTGTTGTTGGCGATTCTAGGAGAGGGCCTGCTGTAGCGAACTGAACGCGCATCGCCCGGCTCTACCCGGCGCCGGTGTTAGCCTTCCCGCATGAAAGCCCTAGTGCTGAACGCTTCGTATGAACCGCTCTCGGTTGTACCGGTGAGGCGAGCGGTCGTGTTGGTGCTGCACAACAGGGCGGATGTCGTCGAGTCGAATGGCAAGGTTTGGCATAGCGAGCGGTTCGAGCTTGCTTCGCCCTCGGTGATCCGGCTTCGCCAGTTTGTCCGTGTTCCGTACGCACGTCGGGTCCCGCTCAATCGTCGTGCGGTGTTCCTCCGTGATTCACACGAATGTCAGTACTGCAACCGTTCCGCCGAGAACATCGACCATGTGGTGCCAAAGACCCAGGGGGGTACCCACACTTGGGAGAACGTCGTGGCGAGTTGTCGGCGGTGCAACACGAAAAAGGGCGGACGGACCCCGCATCAGGCCGGTTTGATCCTACGGCGTAAGCCAACCGTGCCCCGACGTCATTCATGGGTGTTGGTTGCGATCGGAACCGAACCCGACCCCGCCTGGGAGCAGTACCTCGGCTAGGTGTCGGTGCGAAGGAGTAGGACGGGCCGCTTCGCCAGCCTGGTGACCTTGGTGCCCGTCGATCCGAGAAGGCCTTCAAACAGGCCTGCCCCATGTGATCCAACAATGATTACGTCGGCGTCCAGTTCTGCGGCGGTATCGAGGATGCCTCGTGCCGACGCTCCTTCGGCGACTCTGCTCTCGGCCGCAATGTCCATCGCGGAGAGGGCGTCCATTACTGGCGCACACCGTTCGTGCTGTTTTCCGGCCAAATACTGCTCGATGATGGCGTCGTCTCCAGGCCATGATCTTGGTGGGTCGAGCCGGGGCTCTGTCATCACATTCTCGGCGTCGGTGCGGCGCAGCTTCGGCGGTTGCTGATCGTTGAAATGGTCGGCGAGGTCCTGCAGCATGGCGCGCGGAACCTCAATAACGGTCAACACAGTCACCTTGCCGTCGTCGCCGGCTAGTGGTGCGGCGAATTTGGCGACCGAAGCCGGATCGAGCTGGCCATCGGTGGCAACCAGTACGTGCATTGACCTCTCCTTGACGTCTGTTGCGTGAAGCGTAGCGGGGAAGGGCTGAGTTTTGCTGCAGGCCTATGCGATCGAGGCCGCGATCTCGCGCAACTTGGGGACGGCCAAACCAGCTTCGTCTGCGTACGAGATCGCCCTGGCGAGCCGAGCCGGGGCACTGCGCCCGGTTGAGCCGTGCTCAGGATCACCATCGATTGCCTCAACCATTCCGGCCATCAGCCGATCGGCGTCGAGGTCGGCTCCGGTCAGCCAAGCTTGGACCTGGAGGAGGTCGGCAGCCACATCTTCGGCGACTCTGCGGTGGTTGTACCAGAGATCCCGCACAGTGTCGCGGGTCACAAGTCCGCCGATGTTGACCGTCAGGATGTACATGTTCTTGCGGACCAATTCGTAGAGGAGTTCCTCGTCGTCGCCAACGATGAACGAGGGTACATCGATGGTGGCGAGGGCTCGATTGAGGAGATCGGCGCCGGGGCCGGCGAGCGGAGTAGGGATTATGGAATTCTCCGAACGCCCCGGTTTCTTCTCAAACCAGACGACGGCGACGGTTGGGTCGACGATGTCATAAGGCGCCCAACTGCGGGGGAGGAGCTCATTTTGGACGAGACCGGCATTCGGTTTCCAAGGTGAAGGGAGGCTGTCGAGCGTTGCGTCGAGATCGGCCTCGCCCACAGTCACCAAAGTGAGCGCAGGATCGGGGTAGTCGGTGGCAACCGCGTTGATGTCGGTGCCGCGCAACACGGGAACGACTGTGTAACCGAGACGGAGCAGGCCACGGGCAAACGAGCCGCCCATCTCGCCCATCCCGACAATGACAATTGTGTTATTGGAACTCATGGTCGGCACGCTAGCGGACGATCCCGAGAGCGTTGGTAGCAGACAGTGAGGTCGAACTGGGTGCGATCGTCGTTCGGGTGTAGGTTGGGTGGCTGCGGCATCGAACGAGGAGAACCTGATGAAGGCGATCGTTCAACACAAGTACGGCGAACCACAAGATGTTCTGCAACTCTCGGACGTTGCCAAGCCATCGGTGAAGGACGACGAGGTATTGGTCCGGGTCCGCGCCGCATCCATCCACATCGGTGATGTCCACATGATCCGGGGCCGCCCCTCCATGATGCGTCCTATCTTCTCGATGCTCAAAGCCAAGAACGGTGTTCCCGGAACGGATATCGCAGGCACGGTTGAGGAAGTAGGCAAGAGCGTCACCACCCTGCAACCCGGTGACGATGTGTTCGGTCCGTGCAAAGGAGCTTTCGCTGAGTACGTTGCGGTCTCTGCGGACAGCGTGGCACCGCGACCGTCCAATCGCAGTTTCGAAGAGACCTCGGCGATAGGTACATCGGCACTGACTGCACTCCAAGCTCTGCGGGACAAGGGCAAAGTCCAGCCCGGCCACAAGGTGCTTGTTACCGGAGCGTCCGGTGGGGTAGGTACCTTTGCGGTCCAAATTGCCAAGTCGCTTGGTGCAGAGGTTACGGGTGTTTGCAGCACGCGGAATCTCGAAATGGTTCGATCGATCGGTGCGGACCATGTCGTTGACTACACCCAGCAGAGTTTCACCGAGGGTGACCGGCGGTACGACCTGATTCTCGACAACGTTGGCATCCAATCAATGCCAGATATCAGGCGTGTACTCACGCCTGGCGGGAAACTGCTTTCGAACGGCGCACCTGTCGGTGGGTTTGTTGGAGGTCTTGGTCATCCGTTAAAGGCGATGGTGACCTCTTTGTTTGTGCGTCAGCAAGGACGCCCCTTTGTATCGCTGCCGAAGCGGGAAGACCTGATCACTCTCACAGAACTCGCCGAATCCGGTGAAGTCGTGCCGGTCATGGATCGGACCTTCCCTCTCGAGCAAGCCCCGGCTGCCCTGGCCCATGTCGGGGAAGGACACGCCCAGGGCAAAACAGTCATCACCATGTGACTGGTATTGGAGGCGGTCCCGTCAAAATGGGGGAGCGACGGCGTTGTGGATCCGGAACCCTGGTTGCGGTGACAGCGTGGTAGAACTGGCGGTCGGGCGTAGAGGCGGGTCGCTCGGTTAACGACCGCGAAGGGTGGCCGACAACATATCGAAAGGGGAGCGCCGAGTGCCGGATCGGCTCGGCAGCGGATGCTCGATATCGCTCGGGCCAGTGAGTGTTATGGGTGGCTTGATCTGTGGTTTGGGTTTGTGGTTGGGTGCGTTGCTGTGAGGAATCGGTGTGCCAGTTCGTGCAAGAGGGTGCGGAGTTCGGCCGGTTCGACGTGGTGGATCTCGGAGTTGAGCACCGCAAGCATCATCACGGCCCAGCCGAGGTCGGGGATGTTCATCTCGATTCGGGTTGTGTTGGCGCCGAGCTCTGTCGCGGATCCCCATGGGCCCATGTGGCGTTGGACCGCTGCGATCGGCGTATCGACGATGAGCTCAACGTTGTAGACGGAC
>JAAETI010000944.1 GCA_024228555.1 bacterium
CGAGTCGAGGTCGTCCTGATCAAACCGAACAAACTTGCCGATCTTGAGATAGGGCACGCGACGCTCGGCGACGAGGCGTCGCACGAATCGAACCGAGACATTGAGACGCTCGGCGGCCTCATCGATCGTCAGCAATTGAGAACGGGCAGTCATATTCTCGCTCCTCGGGCTCACGGCACCCCTAGTCGCCGGTGTGCCGGTGGCATTGTCCACTAGAGGGCATCCCCAACCCTCAAACAGGACACGACGGACCACGATCCCCATTGCGGCGACCTTGACGTTCTGCCCATGCTCCACTGCCCCGGCTACGCCGTCGGCGAGAACAGACGAGCGCTGTCACGGCTCATCGGGCTCACGGCGGTACCCGATTTGAACCATTCGTGGCCCGCTTCAACTCCCACATCGAGAGCGCACACCGCGTCGCGGCCCACATCTCATTCGCCGCCAGCCAGCCGAGGCAACCGGCGCTGATCGACCAGAATCCTCACACCAACAACAGCAACGGGATTATCCCATCAGACACAGCGTCGACGGCGACCCGCAGCGTCGCCGCCCCCATCACCGGTGTCCACAAACCAGGACCCCAACCCCCCGGAACACTCCATCGGCCGAGCGGTCGCTGCCAACACCAGGGCGTCTGATCGTGCCTACAACGTGCCTAGAACATCGGGCAACAGGGGTCAGATTGGGTGTCGAGCGGCAACATCCCAGCGCCCTAAGCCTGCCGCCCACCAGGGAAAACGCTGGTCAGCGGCCTACGGCACACTCCGAGGGGAAAGCCTTCCAAGCTGATGATGTGGGTTCGACTCCCATCGCCCGCTCTCCTGACCAGGGAAAACACAGCTTCTGATATGTAGCTGACCGGTTGCGTGCCAGACACGTGCCAGATCAGCGCCGTGGGCTCCCTTGTTCCTGCGCCGCTACGGCCGGCGCGCGCAGGACATATTCGAAACCAGTGCTGAGCAGTTACGCGTTGCTTGGCGGCGAGAGCCGTTGAGTACTGGTACACCATCGAAGATCGTGTCTCTTGTTGCGAGAGGAAGATTGGCCGCCATCGCCACACCAGCCACCCATAGATCAGCTTCATGATCCTTGGCTGCCAGCCCATGGCTGCTACGGGAAGCCCAGGTCCGCACGTCGACGTAGATGTCGCCTACTGGACCCACGCCATCAGCTCCAGTACCGGAGCCCAACGAGCCTGACGCTGCGAGCTACGAACACCAGCCAGACGCTTGCGATCATCGTGTCGACGACAACCGAGATGGTGGCCAGGTGTTCGCGGACCCCGAGGGCCTGTTGGCCGCAGCGGCCAAGTCCATGACGGCGACCTCGCCTTGCCGGATCCAAGGGGCCGACAACCACAATTCAACAGGACTCCTTGGTCGCGTGGATATTTTCTCGGTCGCGTTGTCAAGATGTATGAACCCGTCATTGGCTACTGGTGCGGCTACGACAGGTGGTCGAGGACGTAGTCGATGAGTTGGTCTCGGTCGAGGTTGGCTCCCAGGTCGAGCCACTGTTGGTCGGGTTCGGGCTGGTTGTCCGCCTGGTCGGGGTGTGGCTGGGTTCTGGGTGCGTGGTTGTTGGCGGTGAGGTAGCCGGCTAGGACTGCGGCGGCCTGGTGTTGGCCGGTGTCGGTCCACCAGTGGGCTAGTCGTCGGAGGCAGGGCCAGAGGTCGAACCAGCATCGGTGGGTGTGGGCGGTGATGATGGCTTGGCGGAACGCGCCCGCTGGATCGGGTCCTGCGCCGCGGCTGGCTAGGTGGGCTAGGTTCGTTGTTGCTTGCACGGTCCCCCATGCCATTTCGTGGGTGTGGGCTAGTTCTAGTGCTTGGCGACCCTTGTCCGCTGCGGTGTTGAGATCTCCGCTGAGGGCGTAGTGGAGGGACAGGAATGTGAGGGTGGGCACGGCTGTGTGGGGGGGGATGCCGCTGTCGAGGAGTGCTTGGCATTCGAGGGCCCATTCGGCGGCGGCGTCGGGTTGATGGCGGGAAATGAACAGGGCGAGGATTGCTGCCACGTACGCCTGGTCTTCCGGGCGGTGGGCGGCGGCGTAGGCCGAACGGGTGGCGGCCTCAGCCTCTTCTCGGTCTCCGATGATACGCAGAGCCGCCGAATACGGTCCCCACATCCAGGTGGTTTCGGCGGAGACCTCCCAGTTGGCTTTCTCGAGTCCTTCGCGGCCGACGCGGAGCTCTTCCTCATAGTCCCCCGCGATCGCGTAAAAGAATGACGACGTCGCATAGGCCACTGGCGAGGTGTCACCAAGAGCGAGGAGTTGGCGGGCCCAGTCCCCAGTTTCGGTGAGTAGGTTCCAGACGGCCCAGTTGTGGGCCGGGAGTAGAAGCTGCGCGCTGCGGGCATGGTCTTCGATGGCGAGGGCCCAGCCCATCCCAGCTCGAATGTTGTCCCACTCGTCTGTGAAGAACTGGTAGGCCTCCTGATAGCGGGGCGAGCTCAACAACTCCTGGGCAACGCAAGCCCGATCGAGGTAGTGGTCAAGGTGTCGTTCCTTCAACCCGACGAGCTGGTCATGGTTGAGGTGGGTCTCGCCGAACTGGCGGAACGTTTCCAACAAGCGATACCGCACGGTGGGGCCGGACCGGTCAGCAACGACCATTGACTTGTCGACCATCGAAGCCATCAAGTCGACCAGATCGTATGGGTCGACGGCACCGCCATCGATACAGACCCGTTCGATCGCAGAGATGTCGAAGGAACCGGCATACGCGCACAACTGGTCGAACAACACCCGTTCGGCCTCTTCGAGCAGGTCATAGGACCATTGGACGGTGGCCGCCAAGGTCTGATGCCGTTCAACACCTCCCCGCCCCGAGCCCCGCAATAGACGGAACCGGTCTTCGAGTCGTCCACTGATATCGGTGATCGTCATGGACCGCACGCGAGCAGCCGCCAGTTCGATCGCCAGCGGCAGTCCATCCAACCGGACGCAGAGCCGGGCGACATGTTCCCGGTCAACACCGGTGGGGTCGAAGCTCCCGTCAGCCTCACCAGCACGAACCAGGAACAACTCGACGGCCGCGTCGAGCGAAGGGACCGGCCACACCTGCTCGCCTGGAACTCCCAGCGGCTCCCGAGACGTGGCCAACAGTGCGACCGTCGGCGCACCGGCATTGAGCGACCCGGCAATGGCAGCTGCCGGTTCGAGGACATGCTCACAATTGTCGAGCACCACCAGCATGCGCCGACCCCGCAACGAATCGACTATCGAGTCGAGCATCGACATCGCCGGCTGGGGGCGCACCGCCAACACCGAAGCCACCGCATCGATCACCAAAGCTGGATCCCCGACCGGTGCCAGCTCACAAAACCACACCCCATCAGCGAACTCATCACTCAACCCGGCCGCCGTTTCGATCGCGAAGCGAGTCTTTCCGACCCCACCCACCCCCAAAAGCGTCACCGTCTTCCCGCCCCCCAACACAGCCTGCAACCGTTCGATCTCACTACGGCGACCCAGGAATGAACTAGCCGGCGAGGGAAGATTCCCGGCCTCGCCGCCCACCCGCAACCCCCCGAACTCACCCGAACCCACCTGCCAGACCCGCACATGCTCCGACATCCCACGCAGCCGGTGCACCCCCAAATCCATCAACCCGGCATCGGCCACCAACTGCCGGGTCGCGTCCGACACCAACGTCTGGCCCCCATGAGCAACCGACATCACCCGAGCAGCCACATTGACCGCAGGGCCGAAATAGTCGCCATCACGCTCCTGCACCTCACCGGTGTGCAACCCCATCCGAACCAGCAGACGCGCCCGCTCAGACCATCGCTCCCCGCCTAGGCGCCCCTGGGCATCAATCGCTGCCTCCACGGCGTCACCAGCGCGGGTGAACGCCACCCCAAAACCGTCACCGCCGGTTGAGAACACATACCCACCCCGAGCCTCGAACACCGACAACAAGATCTCGTCATGCCGTTCAAGGCCCGCCCGCATCTCATCGGGACACTCATCCCACAACCGAGTCGAGCCCTCGATATCCGTAAACAGGAACGTCACCGTCCCAGACGGCAGTGACAATAGATCGGGCACCACACCAGGATCGCGCACCCGACTACGCACTGGCCACCACCAAGACAAAGTCGACAACCAGCGAAACACCCAACCACCGCAAGGCTCAACCTCGGCGGCCGGGCCGAGAGCCCACCGAGCACCTTGGCCGTCCAAAACGCCGGTGATGAGCGGCCTAATGCTGAGTCCAACAAAGGCGTGGCTGAGTACTTCACATGACCGCGGGGCTTCGTATTCGGCGGCCACCTTGCTGGGGCACTCTGTTCGTCGGAGACAGTGACACGCCGGACCTCCCCAGACGAATGAGCGGCCCGATCGCCGCAAGCACTTCAGAAACTGTCGTCCAAGTGCGGGCGATGCAGATAGTGAAACATACTCAACGTACGGCCCGGCAAATACCGACTTCGGATCACAACGAGCCCACCGGTCCACCTCGAGCTCCTAGAGATCTGGTTCAGCGCAATCAAAGACCACCCCATCCGAACCGCCGCGTTTCCAGCGCAACCCAACAGCATCACTACTGCCGTACCGCTGGTTCACGGCCGGACAAAGACTGACGTTGTCGAGGGGCCCACCCCCGTGCCAGATTCGTGCCAGATCAGGCCGCAAACAGCCGTACCCAGCAGTCAACCAGCGTTCCGGAAAGGCAACTGCGGAGCTAGCTTTCGCTCAGGAGCCGTCCCGTTACTGCGATCTCCCGATCCCTTCCAAGCTGATGATGTGGGTTCGACTCCCATCGCCCGCTCTCCTGACCAGGTAAAACACAACTTCTGATAGGCACCGGGTTGGTTGCGTGCCAGACATGTGCCAGATCAGCGCCCTGGGCTCCCTTGTTCCCCCACTGCGAAGGCCGGCGCCCGCAGGACATATATGAAGCCAGCTACCAAGCAGTTATGCGCTTGGCGGCGAAAGGCGGCTGAGCGCTGGTACGCCATCGAAGATCGTGTCCTCTGTGGCAAGAGGAAGATCGGCCGCCATCGCAACAGCGGCCACCCACCGATCATGGTCCTTGGCTGCCAGCCCGTGGCCGCTACGAGAAGCCCAGGTCCGCACGTCGACGTAAACGTCCAATACTGGATCGAGCGGAGGAACAACCCCTGCGCTA
>JAAETI010000945.1 GCA_024228555.1 bacterium
GGAAACCGGCGCATCAACAGCGTGCTCTACATCGCCAGCGTCACCCAACAACGCGACCGTCAAGACGCCCAAACATTCATCGACCGGAAAACCCGAGAGGGCAAAACCCGCCGCGAAGCCAGAAGAGCCCACAAACGCCACCTCGCCAACCGCGTCATCCGCCGAATGTGGAAAGACGAAAAAGCCAGAACAACGCCCACCACGGCCGCCGCTTGACAAGGGAGCGTCGGACAGTCCCCGGCAGGGTTGCTGCCGTTCAGTCGTCCCCGCAATGGGTAGGAGGCCCGACCTATGGACGTGACGCAGCCTCAAATGATCGAATCTCCGGACGAGCCGAGCGCGTCGTCCGCTTCGATTGGTGGTGCCCCGGTTACGACGGTCCACGCCGGAAAGGAAAACCGATCGGCGAGGAAGTCTATGAACGGCTGGACACGATCCTGGTCGGTCCACGACACCCCCACCTCAACACTGTTGGTGCTGGGGTCCCACCGGGCTCGGATCATCTCCCACTCCGGGTCGAGGAGCGCCCAGTCCTTGTGTAGAAGGTCCTGGACCGCTTCGAGTTCCGCAAAGGTGTATTGCACCAACACGAGTTCGTGCTTACCCGACTCCATATCCAAGCCGGCTGCCTCGAGAGCCTTCTTGTGCACTTCGAGATCGCTGGTAAAGGCAAACATCCAAACGTCGCGCTCCCAGTCGACCCACCTGCCTCCCGAGTCGGGATGGTTCCTCGAATAGTCCTGGGCGGCATCCACAAACACCAGGTCACCCTCGTAGCGGTTCGGCTCCGATACAACAAAGCCTTCCTGTCCGTCACCCCACGATTCTGCGACGTAGAGGAGCAATACGGCCAGACCCGAGACGGCTCCGGCCGAGAGTGTCCTCAGAACTGCCCTTCGCATCCAACAACCCCTCAACTCGCAACGATCTATCGGTCACTGCATCGGCTATCAACGGCTGGCACCTTAGCCCCAATTCGACAGGACCCGCAGGGACCGCGACGGTTGGTATCGCGTTGATCCAATACACCTCTCGGCTGCCCTGCCCGCCGTCCAGCAGCGCGCCAACTGTGGCACGGCGCAGCCAGACGCAAGTAACACTCACCAGCCCGCGCGATACGGTGCACCCTGCCCCTTCACTGTCGGTGGCGGCGACAACGAAAGGGTGCTTGACGAGTTCAAGCTCCGAGCATCAACAGTCCAGGCCCAAAGGCTGTGTGAATGGGCTGCTGGTTTCGAGAAGCGGGAGTGGGCGGTGGAGTCCGCGAACGGGCTCGGCTACCTGGTTGCTCAACAGTTGGTAGCGGCCGGTGAGACCGTGTTCGATGTGCCACCGGTGTTGGCGTCGCGGGTTCGGGTGTTGGGCTCAGGCAGGTCTCAAAAGAACGACCCAAACGATGCCCGTTCGGTGGCGATCGCGGCGTTGCGTTCTGATCGGCTGGCCAGGGTCCGTCCCGATGATCACGTCCGAGTGCTGCGGATGTTGGCGAAACGACACCGTGACATGGCCCGGCTGCGTAACAAGCACTGCACCCGACTACACGCCCTGTTGCTCGAACTCGAACCGGGCGGGATCGGCTCAGAACTCACTGTTAACAAAGCGAATCAGCTACTCAGCCGGATCATTGTCGATGGTGAAGTAACCAGGCATCGGGTCCTCATCGCCGGTGAACTCGTTGATGACATCGCCCGACTCGACACGATGTTGAAGGCTTCAAAGAAACGAATCAAGATGGCAGTTGCTGCGTCAGCAACGACTCTCACCGACATCGTCGGAATCGGTCCCATCTGCGCTGCGATCATCATCGGGTTCACCGGAGATGTCACCCGTTTCCCAACTAAAGGCCACTTCGCTACCTACAACGCCACCGCACCCATCGAAGCGTCCTCAGGTGACCGGCCACGGCATCGTCTCAACCCAAGAGGGAACCGGAA
>JAAETI010000946.1 GCA_024228555.1 bacterium
CAACGTTTTTTCGGTGTCTACGTCGAGAGCGCTCGACAGGTCATCAAAGACCAGCAGCTCAGGATCTCGCACGAACATCCGGGCGGCAGCGGTGCGCTGCACCTGCCCGCCCGATAGCCGCATTCCGAGCGGCCCGACGAGTGTCTCGAGGCCGTCCGGCATGTGCTCAACATCCCTGTCGAGGGCCGCAGATCGGATCGCTTCATCGAGCTCACCATCGGCCTCATGGCGACCGAGCAGCAGGTTCTCCCGCAGCGTCATCGAGAACAGCTTTGGCACCTGGGGCGTGTAGGCAGAACGCGGTGGCACAAAGAAGTCGTCAGGTTCGGTGACCACTTCACCGTTCCATCGCACCTCACCCGAGTCCACATTGACGAGGCCCAGGATCGATCGCAGCAGCGTTGTCTTGCCCGATCCAATCCGACCGGTGACCACTGTGAAGCTGCCTCGCTCCAAAGTCAGGTCGACGTCCTCGATCCCGTTCCCCGTGCCGGGGTAGCGGAAGCTGAGCCCGTCCACATCGAGCTTGTCGAGACGGGCATCGTGGACCGGTGTGGTGAACTCCGGCATGTCTCCGGTGAGATGCAGTTCGCCTTTGCGGACCAGCACGAAGGGATCGTCGGTGTGCATTAGATCGTGCATCCGCTCGAACGACACACCCGCTTGCTTGAAGCGGGCGACGAACATCCCAATGAACCAGCCTGCGTCCGTCACGTAGTCGAGGAAGAACACGAACAGCGCAAACTCACCGATGGTGAGTCCGCCGGGTCGCCCGATGTTGTCCGATGCCAGGATGAGGATCAGGGCGGTACCGATGCTCAGGGTGTTCCAGAACACCGACTCCAGGATGGCGGTGAGCAACTTGTCGCGCACCATCATCCGGCGTCGTTCGTGGTTGAGCCGCTTGAAGTGGTCAATCATCGGCTTCTCGACGCCGGCCACCTTGATGGTCTGCACGGCCCCGTACATCTCGCCAAGCGCACCGGTGATTTGCTCAGTCGCCTCACGGGCGGCATTGCGATATCGCCGGATCCGGGTGCCGGCCCGTTCCGCAATCACCACCATGAACAGCAGCGGGGCAAAGACAAGCAGCGTCATCTGCGCATCGATCGACGTCAATACCAGGGCCGCGATGGTTGCGAACAGCGCCGTGCCGGCGAGATCGACTGTCATCGAGGTTGCCTCCTCGACGTGCTCCACATCCTCCCGGAATCGGCTGATGATCTCGCCAGAGGCCTCCTTGCCCGACTGGGCGCCGGGCAGGGCAAAGATGCGCTGGATCATGTTGCGGCGCAGCGTGGAACTGATC
>JAAETI010000947.1 GCA_024228555.1 bacterium
GGACGCGATTTCGCTACGCAGCTACCTCAACCGTGAACCTGACCGCGGGAAGGTTCAAACAGCATCGCTGAGGCTCTCCGTACGTGACTACGCAGCACTCTGATTGGTTTGGTCGTTGGTTCTAGTTTGCTGTCGTCATAGTGATCACCCCCGACACAACCAAGGCCGCACCAAGGAAGGACCGTGCTCCCACGAGGTTCGTGCCTGCTGCGTTGTCGATGACGAGTCCGGCGATGAGTTGAGCTCCGACGGACAGGGCAAGCACGGCTGCGACGCCGATACGACTCGCCGCAAAGCCAAGAGCCGCAACCACGATCCACCCGCCAATACCAAGCGGTATCCACCACCACTGCCTCGCCACCGTCGCAACGTCGGACCAAGATCCGTTGATGGTTGCCCACCCTGCCGCCACGATGACCCCAGCTATCTGGAGGGCGAGCGACACCGCGAGCGGGTGAGCGGTGTTGGAAGCCCGCCCAACGATCGCAACTTGGATGGCAATTCCGATTCCGACGAGACCGGCGACGGCATATCCACTACTCATATCACGACTCCTTTGTTGTCGTGCGGAGAGCAGTGACCGGCTCGTCCTGAACGTGTGGGTTTCAGACGGCCCGCAAGGCCGGTTCTGGCAGTCTAGGACCAGGACCCACAGCCGGCGTTCCGGTGCCGAGAATTCAGTGCTGCTACCCAGCCGCCTCATTGGCGAACCGCAAAGCGGGAAGGCCACGGGCGCTGAGGCATGCCAAACAAGACCCGCTCAGGAATGAGGATATGTGCGGCTAGTTGACGACGGCTTCTGGGGTGGTGACTCTCCAGGATTCGGTGGTGTCGACGGCGAGGTTGCACAGGTTCTGGA
>JAAETI010000948.1 GCA_024228555.1 bacterium
CCACCGGACCTTGGTCCCCAGCATTGTCGAGCACGACGAAGTGCCGCTGGGTTGTGCTCTCTGTTCATCGGCGATCAGATTTGTCGATCGGTTCCGCTCGGTCTGTTGCTCGCGTTGAACCCTGGTGTCGTCCGATCCTCCGGATTGCCCGCCTACCTGCGCCTACCTGCGTCTTGCGGCGCGTCGTCAGCTGTTGCTCTGTGAGCCGGCGTACTGCTGTGCGTAGGTGGTGCCGTTTATCCGTGCCCGCGACTGTTCTAGGCTCGGCTCCGTGGTATTCGTAGCTTCAGCCCGGTCCCGATCCGCTGTCCGGCATGCTCGACAGGCCAAGCTACCGACGCTTCATGTCTCCAAACTGGGACTCAAGGCACTCCCAGCGTCGATCGGTCGTGCGGCGTCTCTCCGCAAGTTGACATTGGTTCTCAATCGGCTGATGGTGCTGCTGCGGAGTTTGTTCGAACTCACCGACCTCGAGAAGTTCGGCTTCGATCGCGTCCAGGTGACGCCGATGTTTCCGGATTCGCTGGAAGCCGTGCGTCTGAGCTTGAAGCTTCCTTCACGTCCCCCGGCTCTGTCGAGGATCGTTGAGGTTCGGAGCGACGCTCGGGCCCGTGGCGTTACTGAGGACTCATCATGCTGACGCCTATGCAGCGCTCGGAATTTGAGACTCGGGGGCTTACCCGCCTGGGTAGTGCGGTAGATGCCGAGCGGGTCGCGAAGTTGTGCGCGCTGGTCTGGAAGTTCGTCGGCGAGCGAGAGGGGCTGTACCCCACGACCCGCGGGTCGGCGGCGCGTATCAAGTCGGCGACCGTCAATCCGCTCAAGCGCGCCGGTGAGTTCGATCTGATCTACTGCCCCGAAGTTCGCGCCGCCGCCGATGAGTTGCTTGGTTCGGGGCAATGGCTCGCGATGCCGCCGAGCTTGAACCTGCTCATGAGCCTGCCGGGGCCCGAGGAGTGGGTCGTTTCACACGGGACCTGGCACCTCGACTATCCGTGCCCGGGTGGTGTGGAGTGTCTGCCCGGCGTGCAGCCCTTCCTCTTTCTCGACCGTGTCGAAGCGCATGCGGGTGGCACCCTCGCGGTTGCGGGGTCACACCGGTTGGTGGCACAGCTCCAGCGCGACGGCGGGCCGGACTTCGCGGGACGCTCCCGCGAAGTCCGCGGGCTGCTGGGTGAGAAAGTGCCGTGGCTGCGAGCACTGTGGTCTGTTCGGCCGGGCGAGGACCGCGAGGCTCGCTTCATGGCAGAAGAGACGAGCTTCGAAGGTGTGCCGCTGCAGGTCGTGGAAATGGCCGGTGAACCGGGCGATGTGGTGCTGATGCATCCGTGGCTCTTGCATGCGCTCGCGCCAAACAGCGGTGACCGTGCCCGTATTGTACTAACCGACCGCCTCCAGGCACGGGCACATCCGAATTCGGTACACCACAGGCTACTCGAGGCACGGGATAGGGGATGATCGAGCGGAGTTGCCGAAGCCGCCATGCCGGGAAAAGGCGTCGCCCGGCCGCTGCGCTCTGCTAGAGGGCTCGCTTTTTGACGATGCAGACCAGCGACGCTTCCTCACGAGAGCTCGAGTTCACGCTATACTTTGACGACTTACGTGACCTGTTCGTGGCGCCAGAGCCACAGCCGTTCTCGGCTCACCCCAACTACGAGTCGGGAGTTGACCAGATCTTCAACGCACTTCGACGACGGAAGCCACGTCGCCGGATCCGGACGACGGTCCATGTTGCCAACGAACTCAATGCGTCAGCGCTGGCCGAAACGAAGGCCGCCCTTGGGCGATACTGCCAGTCGAGGATCGACATCGAACGAGTGGTGATCTCCTGTCATCGGAGGGAGGGGGCGGCCAAACTGGCTATCGGTGTGGTCTTCCTGCTCGCCACACTCGGTGTCAAGGCGATCATGGATCAGTTCACGTTCGAGCCCGAGCTGCTTCACCAGTTCATCACGGAAGGGCTGACTGTGCTTGGCTGGGTGATGTTGTGGGCGCCACTGGCGCTGTTGCTGTTTGACTGGTGGCCATCACGACGAAACGTCGATGCCTATATCGCCATTCGTGAGATGGACATCTCTCTCGTCGGGCCAGGTCGAGCCGCAGACAACCCTCCGGAACATGGGCCTACGAAAAGCGTCCGGCCGATCCGGTCAGATCAGGGCCAGTAGCGAACGGACGGCCTGAGCGGTCAATCCGTCGACCGATAACGCTGGCCACAGGCACCGACAAACCCACACGAGTTCCGGAGAAACCGAGGACCTGGAGCGATGAAACGTGCTACGCATAATGTGCCGCTCGGACCGACGGTGGTAAGCGCCGATCCTGGTCTCAGACGGGCCGGGTCCCCTCAGGACTAGCTGAGGAGCGTTGTCGAGCACGCGATACGTGACGTTGCTGGACGCTACGGATCGAGGTCACGGGTTTGACTCGTCTGGAGGTTCCACGAGTAGCTGACTGTCTTGCCTTGGTCGGCGATCTCGCCTCCGACGTCCTCGTACAGGTTCCGGGCTGGGTCATTGTCGGCCTCAGTGATGAGAAAGACCGTGCTTGCTCCGCGAACCCGGGCCGAGTTGAGTACCGCAAGCATGAGGTCCCGGCCAATCCCTCGGCGACGGAAGCCTTCACCGACGTGCATCTCATGGATGTAGGCCATTGAGGAGCCGTCCGGTCTGTCGAGGAGATGGCCCCAGCAGTAGCCAGCAACTTCCCTGTCTTCGTGGGCAACGAATGCCATCGAGTGGGGAAGCGACGCGAAGTGGCGGGCGTTCTCGACTCCCCGGAAGTGAACGGTCGCAGTAGCCAGGATGTCAGCGGTCTCCTGAGCGATCTCGGTGATTACCTGACCAGTATGCGCCCGCTCGAGAGGGGAGCGTTGTGGTGCGCGTGGTCCAGCTCGCGGTCCCGACAGCAGGTGCGGTCGACTGCTTGAAGGCAATGCGCAGCCGGGATTGGACGTTGGCCCTGGTCACGAACGGTTCGTCCGGCCAGCAACACGCCAAGATCGATGCGCTTGGGTTTCGAGATCTCGTGGATGCGGTGTGTGTTTCTGGTGACCTCGGTGTCGAGAAGCCTTCCCCTGAGATCTTCGAGCTAGCGGCCGAGCAAGCAAGCGCCTCTCTCGCCGGGGCCTGGATGGTCGGGGACTCGCCTGCCAACGACGTCAACGGTGGTCTCAGTCTTGGGTTGAAGACGGCCTGGGTGTCTCGTGGCCGGGGATGGCCGAACGATCTTCCGCCGCCGACCGTGTCGATCGGCTCCCGGGCGACGCTCGTCGACGCCATCGACCGAAACTGACCAACCGGCTAGACCGACATCGCACCCACGAAGAAGCCGGCGTCCTAGGGCGGTCTGAGCGATCGGAAATGAGACCACGGAGAGCGACCGTCCACGATCAAGGTCAGGCGGGGTGCAAACCGCCACCCTGAGTGACGGCGTCGCCTTGGTCGCCGGTGATGTCGAGCGCTCTGGTAGTGCCGCGGTGTTGTGCTTGTCGGCGGGGTTTGGCGAACGTTATCGAGTGGCCCTCGCGACGTCAGCGTTGCTCTGGGGCTCGCCACCCAGACCTCGCCCAGAATGCCGAATATGCGCTCTTCAGATCGTGTGAGTCAGCCGCTCGTTGTGGGAACGTAGGTCTGCCGAAGCACACATGGCCCGCATCGAGGATCAACCGGGCTGGTGCCCATATCGCCTGGCAACGTCGACGGTCGTGTCGGCACCGAGGCACCGTCGACGATAGGCGCTGACGGCACCAACTCGAGTCAAGCTGACCCTTTGTCGGCGCGGTAGCGGTCACACCAAGTCTGGTTGATGCCGTCGGCCTGTCGCTGTGTCCGGGGCGCCCGAACCGCAACTTGGGAAGGATCGAGGCCGAGATGGCGTAGGACATCGCTGACGATCTCCTCGTAGGTATCGGCATTAGCGAGGTCCTCGTACACGACGCGCAGCGGTATCACGTCGAGTTCCTCACAGAGTTGGAGCCAACCGGTCTCGCCTTGAGCGATCAGTCGCTCAAGGTTGAATATCAACTCGTAGCTGTAACTTGGTTCGGCCATCGGGCGTGCAGGTTCGGCATCGGATACCACCCATACGCCGTCCTGTGCCGCCCTCGCCCACGACACGGCCTGAGCGACCCGGTCCGACCGAACGAGCTGCACGACATGAAGCCCCGGGAACAGAGCGTGGAATGCTTCGTTGCGATCTAGACCAGCGAACCGCTCTACGACGCTCAATCTCTTCAGCACCCAAGGAACGTTGTTCCACGCCAACTTCGCGCCAAACACTCCGTTTGGGGTCGTGCCGAGCGTGTACACATGGTCGAGGAACTCGCGCCGGCTCATGCCCGGCTTCGAGAACATGCCGCCCTCCCAGAACGTCCAGCCCGGCGGAAAGGTAGCTGGGTCACCGTCCAGGAAGTACTCCGTAGGTCGCCCTGCCACGCCGGTGTCTTCGAGAGCGCGGCACAGCATCGTCGACCCGCTCCGCTGGGTCATAGCGATCAAACAACTGGAACTCGGCAGCGGCTGGCCCACCGCCTCATCTTGTCAGGTGGGATCAATCGAGGCCCAGGGTTTTGAGACGAGCCCGGGGCGGTTCAGTTTGGGGTTGGTTGGTGGGTTGATTTGGTGGTTTTGGTCGCCCGCTGGGGAACCGTTCGGGGGTGGATTTTGTAGGCTTGGTCGAGGAAGTGGCTGGGCCAGTCCGTTTTGTATTTCGGGGTTTCGAACCCTGCTTCAGCGTGCGGGTTGTCGTTCGACACTCTGGGTCGCGAGCGGGACCGGCGGACGCCGAGGGTGTCGTACAGATCGGTGATCGTGCCGGCAGTCATCTGAGCTCCGCGGTCGGAGTGCATGATGGGCTGGTGAGGTTGAACGCCCTGGCGGGCCACTGTGGTATCTCTCAGTTTCTCAGCGAGCTCAGCAGTTTCTTCGGTGTTGACAGTCCACTCGACCGCGGCCCTCGACTGTCAGATCAGATCGGGGAGCTGTCTCACGGCGTCGCGCTTCGGCCGCCCACTATCACCGCCTCCTCGGTCTCGGGCGCGCCCGGCGGGTATCGCTCGCCGCTCTCGGCTACTCGAAGAGATGGCGGCCGCAGTGCGGCCACTGTCCGGCACCCGACCTGTTGTACAAAATCTGGGCCCGGGTGGTCTGCTCAGTCGGTGTGGCGTCGACCGGGTTGC
>JAAETI010000949.1 GCA_024228555.1 bacterium
CACCGGGCCGTTCGCATCATCCTCCTTTGTGTTCCCTGCCCGGTCGTGTAGATTTTGATCCATGGCGGACAATGATCCTGGTGCGCGGTCTCTTCCGAGTCGGAGGCGGGCCCTTCAAATCGGTGCCGGTGCGGCGTTCAGCGTGCCGACGATCACTTCTCTTGCCGCGACCCCGGCCTATGCAGCCTGCGTCAGCGGCGGCGGTGACCTCGTGATCGACACCTTCGGCCTCGACCAGCCTACTGATGATTTTGCTCTCATACCTACCGACGGAACGTTCGTGTACGACGTTCGTCAGGCAGCTGAGGGCGCCCACATCGCTGCCAATGAACTGATCTTTCCGGCTGGGGCCCCCCATCGTCCGACCCTTTATTACGAGGGCTTGACGATGACCCCCTCCTTCAGCTTGGTTGGCTGCCAAGAGGTGGTCCTCACGAACTGCTCCGTCACAAACCCAGTGTTTCTAGTTTTGGGAACTGGACCGGGTTTTGCATTCATTTCTTCTACGCTGGGGGCTGGCGAAATCATCTTCGACCTCAGTGGCGTCTCTGCGGCGCACCTGGCCAATCCGTCTCCGTTTGCTCTAGGCAGGGAGGTTCCCGCACTCGGGGTTCGTTCCACCGGGCCGCTCGGTGCGCGGTGAGAGTAGGCCAGCTCAAGTTGGCGGTGTCCTGTCGGGATGGGGGGTGGTTCGATTGGTCACCTCGGTGTGGGAACCGCACCCTTTGTTGTGCTCACAGAGGCCGAAGGCCGGTTGTGAGGTCGTCGGGCCCG
>JAAETI010000950.1 GCA_024228555.1 bacterium
GGCCAAGCGGTCGATATTGGGCGTCTTGTGCAGGTCGGAACCGTAGATTCCCACGTCGGCCCATCCCAGATCGTCCACCAGCAGGATCAGGAAATTCAGCGGGCGCTCAGCGGCCTGAGCGAGCGGGGTCGAGGATTACCCCAATATCTACACGACTGACCCGCTCGACAACACCAGCACCGAGGTCCGGGCCTCACCGACTGTGACCATCCTCGCCCGTTTTCGGTCGGTCTATAGTCCAGGTCCTTGGCCTCTGACCGATTGCCGTTCGAGGCTACATCATGACGGAGTGACCACTACGAAGCGCTCTTCTCTGCCTCCGGGCCGACAACACTGGGACCCAGCCAACGGTGTTCGGGTCGGCACCCTGGTCGGCGGGCTGGTTGGCGCCGCCTTTGTCGCGCTCAGCGGTATCTGGAGCTTCTGGATCGTGGCTCTGTGCGGTGCGATCGGTGGGGGAATCGGCTACTGGTCGGAGAAGCGCAAGCAGAGACCTCCTGTGGGCGGGTCGGGTCAGAGCCAGTCGCTGGATTGCTGAAGGCTCCTCACGTTGCTCGACACAGCCTCGTCAGCGGGCCCGGAGCCCGTTGTGCAGCGACGGTTACCGAGCGGTCCTCGTGCTCGGCATCGGCCGGTACCAGAGCGACTAGTCACTGCCGTGAAACCGAGAGATCACTTCAACGCGCTTGCACCCGCGTCTCCGAATCCACTCTCGCCGCTACTCTTCACCCATGGCTGAGGAAGCGCATGTTGAGGCACTCCTAGCCGGGCCAGAGGTGTGGCGGAAGCTGCGCGACACCCTTGGCGGCCGCCGGCCTGATTTGAGTACTGTGGATCTTCGCAGTAGGGATCTGCGCAGAGCGGATCTAGGCGGAGTTGACTTGCGACAGGCAGACCTATCCCATGCCAACCTGCGCCGGGCCTTCTTGCGGGGAGCAAACTCAGCGGAGCGAAACTCGTCCGTGCAAAGTTGGAAAATTCGAACCTCGCCTACACAGACTTGATCGAGGCTGACCTCACCGCAGCGGATCTACGAGCGGCGAATATCAAAGGGGCGGAGGCGGTCCGAGCGAACTTAAGTGGGACCAAATTGCGTTCGGCCGACCTGGCCAGAGCGAATCTGGCTAAATTAAACTTAATCTTAAATAAAGCCTAATTTAAGCTAAGACTTTGAATGAATTAAATTAAGTCAAAGGCAATAAATCTTATATTAAAAGCTTAAAATCCTTTAATTTAAAATACATTTTAACTAAAGTCCACTTTAATA
>JAAETI010000951.1 GCA_024228555.1 bacterium
CGCAGCAGCAGCCGTTACTTTCCGGGCCGACGATGGGCGGTCTTCCTTGGCCGCCACCGAGGGCGCCGTCCATGACAAACCACCGTTGGCTGAGCCCCGGAAATCCATCATCGACCACGGCCGAGCCACCAACGACCCGAACACCGGAGTCTTACCCTCCAGATCCGGCGCCGATAACTCCGGTACCTTCACATGAATCAGATCCGGCTTACGGCCCTCACGCTTGATCGACACCGACACCTGCCACAACGGGTAGCCGGTCTTGCGATCCAGCCGTGCCTCACCAGTGTCAGCGCCGTCGTCGTCAGTGACGTTGACTGGCTGTACCTCGATGCAGCGACCGAACTGATCCTGAAACGCCCCATCCACGGGGACTTCGTTGATTGCCATTTGGCTGTCCTCTTTTCTGCTCCACACAGAGCATCTGTATCAACTTAAGGTGATACTAGCTAGGACAGTATCAGTTTGTCAAGGGTTGTGCTAGTACAGTGCGGCTTGCGGTAGGGCGAACTAGAGTTGGGGAGTGGCCATCAGCCCTGACGACACACGGCCCCCGTTCCGCCAGATAGCTGATGACCTGCGAGAACTCATCGCCAACGGTGTCATCCCCCCAGGGACCCGCCTCCCATCAACCCGAGAGCTGATGGACCGCTACGACGTAGCCAACGCGACAGCGCAAAGCGCCATCCGAGTCCTCCGAGACGAGAACCTGGTCGAGACCGTGCCCGCCCGAGGAACCTTCGTCCACACCGATCTCGACATCACCCAACTCCACGACAACCAAGACGACACCAGCGGCGACACGGCCTATGGGGAGATCATGGGAGTCATTGCCTCGATGAGTGCCGAGATCACGGCCCTGACTGA
>JAAETI010000952.1 GCA_024228555.1 bacterium
CTGCGAAGCGTGTTCGGTTCGAGGAGCGCCCCGAGATGACCAGACAGCCGACCACGCAACGTTGGACGATCGCCATGTCACCGACTGCGGTAGGACCGCCTCAGCTATCCGGGGTGTGGGTGCAGTCGGCTGCTCAGGAACCCGACGCCAAGCGTTCGAGCTGGATGATGAGCTCGTCGAGCTGCGGCTTCTCCGACTCCAGGATGGTCAGGGAGAAGATCGTCGAGCAGGCCAGCAGAACCTCGTACCGCTGTTCGACATCACGCTTCTTCCTCTTCTTCGGCTTGACCCGGACTTCGCGGAAAGTGCTCACGGGGTTGCGGCCGACCTCCTCCATGCCGTTGTGACGGAACTTCGCCACCGACGCACCGTCGAAGACGATCGAGTCGCCTCCTTCACCTTTGACCTCGACGTTCACACCAAGATCCTAGGCACCCGGGACATGAAGCAAGGCTTCCCGCCGATGTCAGGAGCAGTTTCGCCTTCGCTACGAGGGACTTCATCACGTCCTCGTACTACACCACTGTCAGCCGCCGTTGCCTCGCAGGAACACCTTGTCGCCGACTCGCACCGTGACCATGTCGTGCGACTCGTCAAGAACGAGTAGGAACCCACGACGGCCTCGACCCAGGAACCGCAAGATCTCCCCCAGCTCAGCGGCCGATACCTCGTCGTCGGATCGTTGGGCACAGAACCGGCTGAACTCGACGCAGGGCGCCGCGATCCTGGCCGATTTGAAGGTGGCAAGCTCACCGGTGTCCTGATTCTCGATCGTCAGCGTCTCCCCAAGATCATCCAACCAGACCTCACCCTCACACTC
>JAAETI010000953.1 GCA_024228555.1 bacterium
ACCGCATAGGCATTGCGAGTCTGGCTCTTTTGACTGCCGATCTCCTGTTTCAGCTCCTTGAATCCGGATTCAATTTTCCACCTGGCGCCATACAGCGAGATGATCTGCTCCACCGACAGACGCAGATCCGTCGTGAACAAGGCCACATATCGGGTCTTGCGATAGACCCAGACCACGCGCACCGGACACTTCAGGGTCTTGACCATGAACACCTGCTCATAGAAGAGGACCTCGCGGGATTTTCCGTACAGATGGACGGTGCAGCGCTCGGCCAGATGGCGGAATTGGACCGCCAGATCCGCCGCCGAACCCAGCTTCTCCCCGTATTTGCGCGTGGCCCCGCGTTGCTTGGGTTTTCTTTCGGGCGGCAGGTCATGCAGCACGGACGTTACCCGTAGCCGCGAGAGCAGATGAAACTGCAAGCCGAGCGCTTGGCGCACCGGCTTGAACAACCCGTTGTTGCCGAACCAACTGTCGGCCACCACCAGCACCGGTGCACCGGCAAAGCAGGCGGCGATCTCGATGATCATGGCGGCTGCCTGCACCAGCTTGGTCTGAAAAGGCGGAACCTTGCCGCCTTTGGTGACGTTGATCGTCTTCGCTTTCAGGGCCTTCTTCGGCAGGTAGAACCGAAACGCCAACGGCAGGCAGGCCCAGCGGCCCTTGACCAGTTTCAACAGCCCCACGGCCACCACATTCTGCGCCCAAGGATACTTCGACTGGTTCGACTTGGCGGCGTGATCGAAGATCGACTCGCAACCGAAGATCTTGCGCCCCACCTTGGGGTTGATGAAGTCATCCAGCACCACCACCACGCGCCCATCGGTCAAAGGCGCCGGAATCAAACCCCAAAGCGTCCGCCACAGCCGATCCCAGGGCAAATTCGGCGAGGCCATGAAGGTATAGAACCGTCGCTGACTCACGGATAACCCGAACAGCGTCCGGAGCGTCCGCAACAGGTTCGAGGTCATTGAGGAGGTAAAGGGAACGACCACCGACAGCAGGGTGTAGACGAACCACTGAGCGCGCAGGCGCCCGAGTCGAGTATCGGAGAAAGCGGCTTGGAGGGGCGGGAGAAAATCGCGTAGAATGAACATCGAACGAGGGCCTCT
>JAAETI010000954.1 GCA_024228555.1 bacterium
CCTTGTCATCAGAATCCTCGGGAGCGGTCTGGAATCGCGTCGAAACATTGGATTGGGCTCACCCCGAGGTCCTTGCTTGACCAGGGAGAACTCAAACGATCGACGAGTATCGAAACAGGCCCGGAGCAGTTCAAGCCCTCTGTTCGACGCCCTGAGCCATCCAAGATTCTGTCCAAGATGCCAGCGGGCATCAGGCAGAAGAGGCGTCACTATGGGGACGATGCACTGACACCCCCAGACAGATCTGACTGCCTTGGACGGTGGTGCGTGTTCTTCTAATGACTAGGCCGCAGGTTCGAATCCTGTCGGGGGCGCAAACTGTGACCAGGGTAAACGCTGGTTGGGGGAGTGGGCTCTGAGTCTTGGAGGCTTCTGCATCCAAGATGTATCCACGATCTCGATCCGCTGTTGTGCTACAATGAAGCACATGTCTGAGGTTGGGATACGTGCTCTGAAACAGAATGCGTCGGCTGTGGTGGCGGACGCGGCGTCTGGTGAGACGGTGACAATCACCGATCGGGGGCGTCCTGTGGCGCAAATGACGGCAATCCCAGAGTCGCGGTTGGAGGCGTTGGTTGAGGCTGGTCGTGCTCGCCCTGCTCGTCGTGAGATTGTTGAGCTCGCTCCGCCTGTGAGTGGGCCGGATCTTTCCGCAGTGTTGGAGTCGATGCGAAACGCGGAGCGGTACTGAGGTGGTGTACTACATCGACACGGCTGCGTTGGTGAAACTGGTCGTAGCTGAGGCTGAGACCGAAGCCTTCCGCTCGTGGCTCGCTCAAGAACCAAGGGGCCCGGTTGCTTGTGATCTCGTCCGTACGGAGTTGCTTCG
>JAAETI010000955.1 GCA_024228555.1 bacterium
CTCAACACCCAGACTATGCGCCACATCCGAATACACGGGCCCCGCACACAAGACGACCTGAGCCACGGACTCCCCCGCCTCGACTGATGGTGACCAGAAAGACCAATAGTGGTATTTACGATTTTCCTGCTCATTAGTTCCTCAAGATTGAGGTCTTCCGATTCACCTGCTTGGGTTGCTCGTCATAGGGAGCGATAGGCGCTCCTCAATTGACGATGGGGGAGAAGCTGATGAGGACCTGGACGCGACTTCTTGCTGTTCTCTTTGCAGCAATGATGGTCGCCGCCGCCTGCGGTAGTGACGACGACACAACGGCTGACGACGACGACACCACGACCGAAGACACAGCCGCTGAAGACACGGCGGCTGATGAGGCAACCGATGACGCAACCAGTGATGACGACGCCGAGGAAGCAGATGACGAGGCGGCGGCCGGGTTCGTTCCTGGTTCTCCAGAGTGTGTAGCTCCGGCTGACGCTGGCGGCGGCTGGGACTTCACGTGCCGATCGATCGGCCAACTATTC
>JAAETI010000956.1 GCA_024228555.1 bacterium
CGGATACTCGTCGCGCTGTTGGGTGATGTCTTCGTCGTCGGGTTCGGTGAGGCCTTCCGGATACTCGTCGCGCTGTTGGGTGATGTCTTCGTCGTCGGGTTCGGTGAGGCCTTCCGGATACTCGTCGCGCTGTTGGGTGATGTCTTCGTCGTCGGGTTCGGTGAGGCCTTCCGGATCCTCGTCGTGCTGTTGGGTGATGTCTTCGTCGTCGGATTCGGTGTCGTCATCGTCATGAGCTGACTCTGTGACGGGCTCGTGATCGTCCGTCTCGCTCGTTTCGTCCTGATCGACCGGGGCAACGAGTTGCTCTTCCTCGGACGTCAGATCCTCATCAACCAGGCCAGCGAGATCTCCATCTGACGCCAACGCCGAAGGTTCCTGTTGCCATGGCACCGATGCCGCGGCGGGCACGGTGTCCTCCAGATCCGGGAGTGTCGCTGTCGCCACTTCAGGCGCCGTAGGGTATTTGTCGGCAGACGCTGCCGCGACGTTGACCTCGACTGGTGTCGGTGCGCCAAGGTCTTCAGCGAGAACGGTTGCATCCGGTTCACGCACGTCAGTGCCTTGGGCCAGGGCACGGACTCTGGCGAAGCCTCTCCGCAAGACGGGCCGGGGCATCAGAGCCAACACCACAAGAACGGCCAATAGCACTGGTGCAACCCGCCGGATGTCGCCGACCAGAGCGACGGTGACCACTGTGACGTTGACCGCGATCGAGGCTCCAATCCCCAGAATTGCTCGTGCCGCCGGGTCCTTGGGATTCTCGAGGTCGAGCAGGAGGAAGCCCGGACAGGTCAACACGAAGACCACCGATAGGAACGGCTGTAGTGGAGGGCCGGCATCGGCCGAAACGGCGATCACTTCGATGACGCTCAAAACCGCAACCCAGGCCACGCCCGGTCGCCATCTGGATGCAGTGGTGTTCACGGTTGCTCCACCAGTCGGAATACGGCCGTGTTGTCGGCCTCGAATGCAACTTCAAAGAGATTAGAGGACCGAAGCGAGTCTTCAATCGTGTCGAGCGTTGGCACCAGTGAGCTGCCAAGTATCGAAACTGACGCTCGCTGCGATCCAGTCAGGATCACATAGCCGCCGCTGTAGCGTTCTGTGTCGCTCAGCCAGCTTGCCAGCCGCTCTGCAGGCTCCGCAAGCACTCGACCCAGAGCCTCGGATGGGAGACGGTCGAGAGTCAGGTAGGTGAACTGCTCGATGCTGCGTTGTTGACGCGGATAGTCTCGGGTTCCTTCGATGATCAGCGAACCGGGGCTGGCAGCTGTCAAGACATACTCTGCAGCCGCCACCTCTGAATCATCGAAGACTTGCCGTCGGTCGGAACCAAAGTTGGCAACCAGGAGGCCAGCCGTGAGAACCAGTAGAACCAGGCCAAGGGTAAGGCGTGACCCCATCTCCCTCCCCGCTTCCCCTGTTGGAAACCAGAGCGACGCTGCCAAGAATGCTGCGAACGGAAGCGCAAAGAGATAGGCGCGGAAAATGATCTCGCCACCGTAGGAGCTGGCGAATACCATCGACAGCGGAATGGCAGCCAGCAGGATCACCCACCCTGACCGCTGGCGATGGAGCCTGCGGTGAAGAAAGCCAAGGACAGCCAACCCAAATATCGAGGCACTGAGGAGCCGGCTGACGATCGAGATGGTGCGTTGCGCCGAGCTTATGAGTCCGAAGTCCACGATCGTGTTGTCCAGGTTGGCCTGGACGCCTCCCAGTTCGCGGGCAATGTTCGTCACGTTGTCCAGCACAAAGCCCCGAGCAGGTCCGAGGAACCAGGCAACGGTCACACCGATCATGACGTAGAGCGGCCAGATCACTCGGATTTGCCGAAAAACGACGAGAGCCCCGATCGCAGCCACGGTGATTATTGGAGTGAGCTGGTGCGACGATGCGATCACGATCATAGAGAGCACCATCACCGCGGACACGGTGAAAGCGGCCAAGCCGCCCGCTGGCAGCTCGTCCCCTTCCAGGTCGGCGCTCTCGTGTGAATCCGACGAGAACCACCTCAGCAGAATGGCCATCACCAGGAGGTACAGGAAGAACGCCATAGCTTGCGGGGCGAAGTAGTCCTGACCGACCCACGATCCGAGTTCGAAGATCAGCAAGGCGGTCCAGATCAAGCGTTGGTCAGCGGTAAAGGCTCGAAACATCAGGTAGAGCGCACCAATGAACAACAGATTGAACACGATGGGGGCCCAGGCTGCAAACGACAGTGCCGAATCGATGCCACCGCTGTCCGAGATCCATGCATTAATACCGAAGAAGCCGGGCCAGTTGTGATAGACCGGAAGTGCCGACGCCTCTGGGTCGACGTCACTAAACCGCTGGATGTAGTCAACGATTCCCACGTGCTTCCATGCCCAGGAGAACCGCAGGTGATCGTAGGCGAACGTCGGCATGCCATGGAGCATGACACTGAGCGCCAACACGTAGCTCGCCAATACGGGGCCGCGCCAGTCGAAACGACACGCCGCAACGAACCCGATCGTCACGGCCGCCAACGCAACGAAGGAGGTTATGGGCAAGATACTGATCAAGCCGTAGTCCCCGAGAGCGCTTTCGTCCGCACGGCTCAATGACAATGCCCAAAGGACAATCGCGGCGAGCAGGAACAGGACGTGTCTGATTGCGTCGATCGGGACTGGATCGGCGCCGACATAAGTGTCGCTATCGGTCGTCTCGGTATCTGGCGAGGCATTGGCCCTGTTCATCGGCGGATACTGATCAGAGATACGAGAGTTCCGAGTCCAAAGCCGATCGTGGTCAGAGTAAGACCGAGCACAAGTACAAGAGCCTGCCCTAGCGGGCGCCAGGTGCGCTCACGAGCTGACTGAGTGAAGCGAGACCCCACTCCCTTGGCGAGTGTCTTCAAGTAAGACCTCTCGGCAGTGGTTGCGTCCCCGGCGCCTACGCGGTGCGCAAGCACGGCCTTCGAGCGACCTTCGAAGTAACAACGTCTCGCAAAATACTGCAACGTCATGCGGGACTTCTCGACAGCGTGGCTAACGGTCGCTGCAGGCTCATAGAGAATGGTCCCGCCGGTAGCAGAGCGGATCCTGATAGCGAGATCGGTTTCCTCTCCTCCAACCGGTTTGTCATTCACCCGGCCCAGTTTGGCGGAGAAGCCCCCAACCTCGCGAATCGCATCAGCACGAAAAGCCATGTTGGCCCCGATCGGGTTGCGTATCGGAGCACGATGCATCGGAAGGCCGGTATAGCTGCAGCCAACCACCCAGTAGAACTCAGCGGGCATCCACCACGGTGCCGTCCCATCCGCCCAGTTGGGGGCTGCGCTGCCACCAACACCAACCACGTGAGGATCGGCAAAGGGTGCCGTTAGATGCTGGATCCAATCTTCGCCCGGCACCGCGTCGTCATCTAGGAATACCACGAGCGGGCGGGTGGCATGGTCAACACCGGTGTTGCGAGCGCCCGACAACCCAGGCTCGTAGCGATTGGTGATGACCTGGGCGACACCGGTAAAGGCAGAGGTGGCAGAACTCAGTAACTCTCGGTTGTGGTCGACAACAACCACCAACTCGTCATCCGGTTGGAGCTGGGCGGCAGCAACCGTGACCGCGTCGACAAGGCGTTGCCACCGGTCGTTGGAGTAGCAGCAGACAACAACGCTGCAGCCGAGTCTGGTTTGGTTGTCGGCCACGTGCCGTCCCCTGACAGAGATTTTCAACGCAGATCGATGACCTTCGAACGATGTCGGCGGGAGAAACGCTCGCGGAGAATTGTCCTCAGAATACGGAAACCATCGCGCCATGCCTTGAGATTACTAACACCGTGGAGACGCCGAGCTTCGAAGCTGGGAACTTCAGCCACCTTGAGGTCGGTCTTGAGGGCACGTACGTTGATCAGGGTCTCGATCTCGAACCCGGGCACATCAGGATCAAGGGTTGCAAGGTTGTCCCGCCAGAACGCAAAGTATCCATAGCAGAGGTCGGAGTACTTGCCCCCGAAGAGAACACGAACCGCGGCAAGCAGACCCCAGTTTCCGAGACGGCGGTGGAACTCCATGTCCACCGTCCCCCCACCTTGAAGGAAGCGAGAGCCCTTTACATAGTCGTGACCCACCACAAGCTGCCCAACAAGGGTGTGCAACTCGGCAGGTTCCATCGAACCATCGGCGTCGATGGCGGCAATGATCTCTCCGCTTGCGGCGCGGAAGCCGGCGATCAAGGCTGCACCCTTGCCGGGATTCGATTCCAACACAACCTTGACCCCAGGTCGAAGCTTCCGGGCGATGGGAATCGTGTCATCCGTCGAAAGTCCGTCTACCACAATGACCTCGGTCACCCACTCTGGTATCCGGGCGAGAACGTATGGAAGGTTGCGCTCTTCATTGAGCGTGGGAATAACCAGGCTCACGGTTGGCATGACATCGGCCCAACGCTGACCTTCTGTCGCGTTCAAATCTTCTGTGACACGCTGTGGTGATGTCATATGCTCTTCCCCAATATCTCTAGTTCCACACGAGCGCTTAAGCGCTACCCCAATAACGCTCTAGAGCAAGGGAAGAAGAAAGATGGGCCACCCGAGCCGGATAGCCCTCAAGCGAAGTCACGCCCCGATCTTTCCTACGACCGCCACTCTTTAGCACGCATTCCAACCATAAGCACCCACTGGTCGCTCACGCAACGGTTCGCCCCAAAATTGGGTATGTGCCTAATCAGATACTGACCGTAAGTGCTACGTTCGTTCGTGGGTTGGTTTGCAGGGGGCAATACAACAGGGGTAACGAGGGGTGAAGGACGTGTCGGGGAAGTCAATGGGCAGGTTTTCTGCTGGGATTCTTGCGTTAATAGCAGCCGTGGCGTTCACAGTCGCCGGCTGGGCGGCACCGGCGGGTGCCAGTAGTTTGGATCAGGGGCTGGTCGTATCCGACGATCCGGTCGACTACACGCCACATATTCTCGATGGCCATGTCACCGCGATAACCACGGTCGGCGAGCGGGTCATCGTCGGTGGGACGTTCACGCAGGTCAAGAACGCCGGTAACCCAACGGTCTTTACCCGCAACTACCTGCTTGCTTTCGACCGAGCCACCGGGGTTCTCGACTCGGCATTCGTTCCCGACCTGAACGGGGCCGTAGAAACACTCGCTGCGGCGCCCGATGGCTCGTCGGTCTTTGTCGGCGGTGTGTTCTCAACCGTAAATGGCTTTTCGAACTTTGGGTTGACCAAGCTGGATGCGGCGACAGGTGCCATGGTCCCGGGTTTTGGTGCAACAACTGCGGGGAGAGTGCGCGATCTCGAGGTAGGAGGGGGCAAACTCTACATCGGAGGCGACATCTGGTCGGTTAGCGGCGTGCCCAGAACGCGGATGGCGGCTGTCGATGTTACAACGGGAGCGGTCGACCCCTCTTTCACCGTGGCCACCACGGCTCCAAGGGTGTCCGTGGATTGGGTGTCTGAGCTAGCAATCAGTCCAGACGGGTCGGAACTCACCATCGTCGGCAACTTTCTAGAGGTGGATGGACTCCCGCGGGCCCAGGTCGCGGTTATCGACCTTTCTGGCGCTACTGCCGTGGTGGCGGATTGGTCAACCGATCAGTTCGCTCCGGCGTGCTCCAGCAGTTTTTGGACCTACGTCCGCGACGTTGAATACTCGCCTGATGGTGAGTACATGGCGATTGTGACCACAGGGGGGCCACGCCCTCCAACATTGTGTGACACTGCATCTCGGTGGGAAACCGGCGTGTCCGGTTCTGGTCTGCTCGAGACCTGGGCAGACTGGAGTGGTGGGGACACTTTGACCGCGGTTGCGGTCTCCGACGTTGCGGTATATGTCGGCGGTCACCAGCGTTGGATGAACAATCATCTCGGCAGGGATAGCGCAAAGCCGGGGGCGGTGGTGCGCGAGGGTCTTGTTGCGCTCGACCCCATCAACGGTGTGCCGTTCGCATGGAACCCGGGGCGGGACCGTGGCGTTGCAGTCTGGGATCTGCACCTCTCGGACTTCGGTATGTACGTCGGTTCGGATACCGATTTCACTGGGGGGGAGTATCACGCCAAGCTAGCCCAGCTCCCCTTGGCGGGAGGAACTGCGGTGCCCGTGCCAACACCGGCCGCGCTGCCGACGGAACTCTTTGCGGGGGACGGGAACCAACTAACGGCTGAGGTATTCGATGGTGTCGCCGCCGGCGTGCCCGCGACAGTTCCTGGCAATGTGATGGACTGGAACCAGGTAACGGGTGCGTTCCACCAAGCAGGAAGGTTGTATTGGACCGATAGCGCTGGCAGCCTCCGGTCTCGCACCTTCGACGGCGTAACCATGGGTGCGGCGAGAGTCGAACCATCTTGGACGACATGGAACTCCGCGACGTCGGCAGCCTGGCTGGACGGGAAGTTGTATTACACCGAGAGCGGTAGCTCTCGCCTCCGTTACAGATACTTCTCCCTCGAGTCAGGTTTGGTAGGCAGCCAGACCTTTACCGTCAGTGGCGACGGCGATGGTTTGAGCTGGTCATCAATTACCGGCCTGGTCGCCGCTGAGGATCACCTGTACTACACGACGACGAGTGGCAACATGTACTCGATTGACTTGCTCGCCGGAGATCCGGTGCCGGGAACCGAGGTCCTGGTAAGTGGACCGGCTGCCGGGGACGGGCGTAACTGGGCGGGCACCGACATCTTCCTGTTTGAGATCGACTTGCCCCCAACAGTCACCGTGACGTCACCAGAGGATGGGGACACCGTTGCGGGAGACGTTGCATTGGTCGCCGACGCCACTGATGGCAGCGGCGTGGTCAGCGTTGAATTCACCGTGGATGATGTTGTGGTCGGAATCGACACCGAGAGTAGCGATGGCTGGTCTGTCGTGTGGGATAGCACGCTGGTCAACGATGGGAATGTCGCCATCGCAGCGACAGCCACCGATCTTGCATCGCAGACGGCGAGCGATTCGATCGCCGTCACGGTCGACAATCTTGGACCCACCGTGGGGCTGGTTAGTCCGGCGGATGGTGCAACCGTTTCAGGTTCAGTCGTCGTTGCCGCCGACGTGACCGACGATATCGGGGTAGCCCAAGCCGAGTTCTTTGTGGAAGGTGCCTCTATCGGGGTTGACCTCGATGGAAGCGACGGTTGGTCCGTATCTTGGGACACAAACTCGACGCCTGATGGGAGTGTCTCAGTTTCCGTTGTTGGGACCGACACCTTTGGACACACCGCC
>JAAETI010000957.1 GCA_024228555.1 bacterium
ACTCGGTGCTGAAGATCCTTAGCGAAATCGGCACGAATATGAACCGCTGGCCGAGCGTCAAGCATTTTGCCTCGTGGCTGGGGCTGTGCCCAGGCAGCAAGATCTCTGGAGGTAAAAAGCTCAGCACTCGCTCGAAGCCCTTGTACCGGTGCCCGGTTTCTTGGACAGTTGTTTGGATGTATTCATGCGGCTTCGGCGAGCCCCGCGTAGTAGTCGTCGCGAACCGACGCAGGGGTTCGGAACCCATGACGTTGGATCAACCATTGTTGGTTATATCGCACTTTGAACTCGTGCAGTTCTTGCCGAAGCTCTTCGACGGTGTCGAAAGTGCGCAGCCACAGCAGTTGCTCTTTGAGCGTCCGGATGAAGCGTTCGGCGCAGCCGTTGCCTTGCGGCTCACGGACGTAGCTGGGGCTGGATTCGATGCCGAGGAAATCGAGCTCGTCTTGGAAGTCGCCGCTGATGAACTGCGAGCCGTGATCATGGCGCAGGGCGAGGCCCAGCGCCACGCCTTCCTCGTAGCTGCCGAAGGAGGCCGGGATCGCTTGGCGCAGGGGCTCGAGTGCCTCGAAGCGGTTACCAGGACGCGCGGCGTGGATGCCGACACAGTCGCTCGAGCCATGATCGACGGCGATGAAGATCGTGGCGTTGAAGCCGGACGTCAACAGGCAGCTGGTGGCGTCGATGCCCCACATCTCGTCTGGGCGTTCGGTGATGATCGTGCCGTCGTGGGCTTTGGGACCATGGGCGTGGCCTGCGCGGGTCGGTGCCTGCAGCTCGGCTTCGCGCATGACTCGAAGCACCCGACGTGGTGCGACGCGGATGTCCTTCGCGCGGAGTCGGGCCCAGACCTTGCGATAGCCCTCGCCGACGAAGGGGCTGGCTTTGAGGACCTTCCGGATCTCCTCGGCCAACTCGCGATCGCTGATCTTTGGCTGAGGACCAGGTCGTCGCGACTCCCTTGGCTTCTCGGCTTGCTGGCGCTTGCGCTGAGCGTAGAAGCTCGAGCGCGGCCAATCCCACAGCCCGCACAGTCGGCGTACACCGTAGCGGCTGCCTGTGGTCGGAGACGGGGTCTGACTCAAGACCTCCGCCTCCTGAAGGCTAAAGGGCGGCCGTCCTCCTGCCGCCGGCAACGCTCGAGCAGCAGCTCGTTGTCCATCGTCAGCTCGCCGACCTTGGCTTGCAGCCGGCGGATCTCGTCGTCCCGATTGTCGGCCGGGCGGGTCTTCAAACCCGATTGGCCGGAGGCCAGGAAGCGATCTCGCCACTGGGACAGAGTCGAGGCCAGGACCCCGAGCTCGCGGGAGAGGGTATCGAGATCCTCGCCTTTCAACAGGCGGATGACTGCCGCGCTCTTGCGCTTGACGGAGAATCGACCACGCTGCGATGGCGAACGTGGAGTCCGGGACGGCTTTCTGGGCATCAGACATACCTCCTTGGCAGCAGCTAGCCGCTCTCGGACCAGGGCTGTGGAATCTGCCGGTCTGTGGAAAACTCCCCCGGCCCACCCAGCCCCAGTTTCCCACAGCCCTTGGAAAACGCCACCCCCATCCCCCACCCGCGTTTCCCACAGCTACCACAGCCCCTCTTACTACTCCCCTTATTCTTTTCAGAAACAGAGAAGAAGAACCCCCTGCCCGGTTCGAGACGTCGGCCACCTGTCCTGCTTGTCGGGTGTCCAAGATAACCGTGCCCCGATGGACCCTGTGCCAACCGGGCGGCGGCGGCGCTGCGGTTTGCCGCCAGCGGGCTGCACAACTCCAAGAGTTATTTGGGAGCGTTTCTTCGTCGCAAGAAGGCACAATTGGGTGCCCCGAAAGCCATTACGGCGACCGCCCACAAA
>JAAETI010000958.1 GCA_024228555.1 bacterium
CAACATGGCCCAAAGGCGAGCCTCAACCCGCTCCGGTGGCGCCGGCCCATCAATGGTCGCCATATCGGCGAGAGAGAGATCGGGCCCCGCCGTTACTGGCCGAAGGGACTCGGCCAAGGCCGCCAACGCATCAGTCGACATCCGCGCCACCGAGGAAAGGAACGCCCACTGGTCACGCCACGGAGCCATCGTGGTCGGGTCGAGAAACACGGTCGTACCACCAGCCGCTCGCTCCCCTTGCAATGGCAACGCAATCAAGTTGCCCAACGAGCCGCTCGGCATGAAGTCTTGTGACGGGAAGAACCGGTCATAGCTGGCCAGATCTAGTTCGGCCCTAGCCGCCATCGCCCGCCGCAACAGTGCTGCGCCGAGCGCCCGCGCCGACGAGGCCTTGACCGGCTCATCGAAGAAGACCCAGACATGTGCACCATCTCCCGACCTCGATCGCTCCAACACCGCCGGCACCTGCACCGCATGACATGCGTCGAGATAGGCAAGCGCATCGAGCGTCCATGTGCCACCGTCGAAGTCGCAAGCCAAGAACGAAGTCGTGTCGTCGCCCATCAATGGGTAGACGCCGGCCGTGATCTCGCCCCCAAGATGAGCAGCCA
>JAAETI010000959.1 GCA_024228555.1 bacterium
ACAGCGTGCACGTTCGGGATGTCTGGGTTGAGACCGTCGACATCAAGGTCACCATGCCGGCCAAGGTTGTCATCGGGGGCTGGAGGATTCTGGCCGCTATCGACATCGACGAAGATGGCAACAACGTCATCCGCTCGATCACCGATGAAGACCTGCCCGAGTGGGTCCGCACCGTCGAGCGGGGCCGATGCGATCACTGTGGAACCAACCGCCGACGCAAGCGACTGGTGGTCATTGCCCGGCCATCGTCGGTTCTCGATCGAGGCCTGCTCTCCACTCGGACGCACAAGGTCATCGGCACCAGCTGCACCCGGGACTACATCGGCCACGACCTCAGCCGCTTTCTGAACTACCACAACGTGCTCTGCGGGTACGACATCCCCGGCATCCCCGAGGACATCGACGACAGCAATGCCGGCCACGGCCCCTTCATGATCGGCACCCGAGACTTCGTGGCCACAGCTGCCGACGTGATCAGCCGCACCGGCTATGTCCGCTCCGGTGAGCCCGGCGCCACGAAAGAGTTCGTCCGCTACTGCTACTGGAATCCAGGCAAGATGGACGAGTACCTCGGTGAGCCCCTAGTCCACCCAGTCTCTGCCGTCGACGCCATCGAATGGGTCAAGAGCCTCACTGGCACCAGCGACTTCGATCACAACCTGCGAACGGTGGCCGGCAGCCAAGCTCTGAACCCCCGCCATGATGGGCTGGCCGCCTACATCCCTGAGGCCTACCGGCGTCACCTGGCCAAGAAGGCCGAGATCGAGCACACCATCGAGGTGGGAGATGCCGGCCACTGGGGCACTGTGAAAGAGCGGGAGCTACTCACCGCCACCGTCACCGATGTCCGGATCTTCGAGACCATCCACGGCACCAGCGCCTGGGTGAAAGCCACCACCGAGGGCGGGCACAAGATCCAGTGGAAGTCCAGTGGCCGCTTCCCTGAGGCCGGCGACACCATCACGGGTAAGGCCACCGTGAAAGAGCACGCCGAATGGAACGACCAGAGCATCACCACCGTGCAGCGGTGGAGCTGGAAGCTTGCAGAATGAGACGGGCGGCCT
>JAAETI010000960.1 GCA_024228555.1 bacterium
GATCGTGCGACCAGCGACGGTGATCGGCTGGCACCGCAAACTTGTAGCTCGGCACTGGACCCAACCACCCGCGGTCCGGACTGGACGGCCGCCCACGCCGACAGAGCTTCGTCGACTGGTGCTGCGGCTCGACGTGGAGAAGTCGAGCTGGGGCTATCGACGTATCCATGGAGAGATGCGCCGTCTCGGACACAGCATTGCCGCATCGACGGTGTGGAAGATCCTGCGAGATGCGGGACGTGAACCCACGCCCAATCGCGCAGGGCCAAGTTGGAGCAAGTTCATCGCCAGCCAAGCCCATGCCTTGGTCGCGACTGACTTCTTCTGTGTCGACACCGTCACGCTGCCACGGTTCCATGTGCTGTTCTTCATAGAGCACGACACCCGGCGAGTGCACCTCGCCGGAATCACCACCAACCCAACCGGTCCCTGGACCACCCAGACAGCCCGCAACCTCCTCATGGGCTACGACAAGGCCATCAGGTTCGTGATCCGCGACGGCGCCGGCCAATACACGCGCTCCTTCGATGGCGTCTTTGCTGGCATCGGCGGCTCAGTCATTGCCATCCCACCCGGCGCTCCCCGAGCCAACGCGTTGGCTGAGCGCTGGGTCCGCACAGTCCGCCACGAACTGCTCGACCAGACCCTCATCTGGAACCAACGCCAACTCCAACGGCTGCTCCAACAATTCGTCGAGCACTACAACGAACACCAGCCCCACCGCAGCCTGAGCCAACAAGCACCGAACGACGAAGCCGACAGATCCGCGATCGAGCCCGCCACACCAATCCATCGCAACACCACCTGCGCTGGACTCATCAACGAATACAAACCAGCGGCATAGACCGCGAACAGGGCGGGCCGACAGGCCCCGCTACACAGCTTCGCCGCGCCCCAGCCACGGCCTCTCCTCACTCAACACACGCCGCGAACCAATCCCAAACCGCCTCGACGAGTTCTCGGCACCTTCACGCTGGCATCTTGGACAGAATCTTGGATGGCTATAGCAGCAGACGTGTCGGAGGGATGTCTTGAACTGCTCCGGGCCTGTTTCGATACTCGTCGATCGTTTGAGTTCTCCCTGGTCAAGCAAGGACCTCGGGGTGAGCCCAATCCAATGTTTCGACGCGATTCCAGACCGCTCCCGAGGATTTCTGATGACAAGGTGACAACAGGCGACACACCCGGGATAGAGAGCCCTACTACCGGTCAGTTCCCAGCGACGCGCGATATGAGCGCCTGAATGCGCGTTTCCAGTGCAACCACTGCTTCGTGCGAGAGGTTCTGAGGGCGCGCCACATCCTTGATTCCTTTGCCCCCTCGTCCAAACTGGTCAGCCAGCACGTGTCGTACCGTCTCGCTATCCGGACCGAACTCGGCGTCTCGCACACCAGCGGCGGCACAAACCTCCAGCGCTCGCCACACATCGAC
>JAAETI010000961.1 GCA_024228555.1 bacterium
GCGGCTCTCAGCCCAGCCACTGATGATCCGGCTGCGAGTTGAAGCCGTCCTCTACGGGCCCTGGTGCCACCTATCACGTGGGAATCTGGCGGAAATGGGTTGGGGGCCCTCCGAGACCGTGGCACACTTCGTCTAGCCCGCATCTGCGGGTCGTTCCTGCCTGGACGGCATCGATGCCATCGGTGGTCGCCAGCTCGAACCAGAATGCCTCCTTAGCTCAGTCGGCAGAGCGTTTCCATGGTAAGGAAAAGGTCGTGAGTTCGATTCTCACAGGAGGCTCCGGCAAAGCCTCAGGTCAGGGCCCTGCGTCGGTCGGTTTCTCTCGACCGATTTGTCGAGCTAGTACGACTGCCAACCCCATCGCTAACCACGGGAGCGTGGTGAGACTTGACTTGCAGTGAGGTCGCTCGCGTCGAACCAGCCAATTGACCATTTCCGTGGTGACGCGAATAGCCTCAGGTCCACCTAGCTCAGATCAATGACGAACAGCCCTCGCGCCAGACCGACGGCCAGGGCAGTACCACTCAGGTCAACAGCGAAAGCACCGCTGGCAGGAACCACAATCAAGCAGTCATTTGTTGCTGGGTCCCACACCCTCACCGTTTCGTCGAAGCTGGCAGTGGCGAGGCGGGGTTGGCCATCGATTTCGCCCCACGCCACACCCCGAACCCCGTTGGTGTGGCCTTTGAGGATTTTGGTGGTGTCGCCCGATACCGGGTCCCATACCCTCACCGTTCGGTCGTCGCTGGCAGTGGCGAGGCGGGGTTGACTGTCGATCTCCCCCCACCCCACACCCCGAACCCAGTCGGTGTGGCCTTCTAGGATCTTGGTGGTGTCGGGCGACGCCATCCGCCTACCCATCCTGCGTCCCATCAACTCGATTGCATGGGCTGGTGACTGCCTCGCCGTGGGGACCGACCGATCTCTTCTCGCTGTCGATTGCTCACTCATGGCCCTCGGCCAATCCTGATAGGAACCCGAGAACAGCCGGCTGTGTCGCCAGGTTTGCGAGCGGTCGCAGCTGGTCGGTCGCTGGCGATTATCGACGACACCCCGGACGTCACCGCCCTCGATCCGTACCACATATGCCGTAGTCAGGTGGATCGAGGCGGTTGACACGGCGGATCTTGTGGCGGTAGTGGCGCTCGATCATCTGAACGCTGGTACCGGCCCAGTCGGCAACCTCGACGATGTCTTTGCCGGCCTCGATCTGGTGTGTGATGGCGGTGTGGCGGAGTTCGTACGGCGTGATCTCGGGGACCTCCGCCCGACGGCATGCGGCCTTGAGATCTCGTCGGTAGCTCTCCTGTCCGACTGGCGTCC
>JAAETI010000962.1 GCA_024228555.1 bacterium
AAAGAAGTCGGAGATGATGACGACTAGGCCATTGCGCAGGCGCATGCCTTCGAACTTGCGCAGGCTGTGGGCCAGGTCGGTGGTCGTTGCGGGACCCTGCGTTTCCGGGGTGAGGTTCGCCAGCACCTTGGCAAAGGTCGCAGTGCGGCCTGCGCCCGATTGGGGGCGAATCGCCACCCGCACATCGTTCGAGAAGGGGAAGACCCCAACCGAGTCGTGCTGACCCAGGGCGATCGTCGCCAGGGCCATGGCCGCGCGCAATCCGCCGTGGGCGCGCGGCTGCAGGGGGATTTCCGATCCGGGGGCGCCGGTGGCCTCGGGTGTGTAAGCGCTGGCCGACAGGTCGGGCATCAGGTACACGGGCAGGTCCTCCATCTCCTCGAAGAGGCGCAGGAAGACACGGCCCAGTCGCCGGTAGATGTTCCAGTCCACGGCGCGCAGGTCGTCGCCGGGCGTGTAGGGGCGGAAATCGCGGAACTCGATGCCGTGGCCCATGGCCTTGGATCGCTGTTCCGCAAAACGTCCACCCATGGGGACGCGTCCCGCCACCAGCCGAAGCCAGTGCAGGGATTCCATGAAGTGTGGATCGAAGAGTTCTTCGAAGGCGAGAGCTGCCATGGGAAACCTAGACGCTTGCTTTGAGCTTGTTGACGACGGCGGAGATCACCTTGTCGGCGTTCACGTTGTCGCTCATGGCGTGGAAGTTCAGCATGACACGGTGACGCAAGACGTCGGCGGCAGCGTACTCGATGTCGTCGGTGGAGACGGCGAAGCGACCGGCGAGCAGGGCGCGAACCTTGCCGACTAGCAGCAGTGCCTGGGCACCACGGGGCGAAGCGCCCAGGGCCACGTACTCGTTGACCTCGCTCGGTGCGTAGTCGCTGCCGGGCTGGGTGCCCATGACCAAACGGATAGCGTGCTGCTTGGCCTGGCTGGGCACGGGCACGTCGCGAACCACGTTGCGCAGTTCATTGATCTCAGCGCCGTTGGAGACGGGTTTGATGGCGATTTCGCCGGAACCTGTGGTGCGGTCGAGGATCGCCTCGTAGTCGCACTCCTGCGGGTAGCCGATGACGAGCTTCAACAGGAAGCGGTCGAGCTGGGCTTCGGGCAGAGGGTAGGTGCCTTCCTGCTCGACCGGGTTTTGCGTGGCCATCACGCAGTAGGGCTCGTCGAGCTTGATCGTGCGGCGACCCACGGTGATCTGGCGCTCTTGCATCGCTTCGAGCAGGGCCGATTGCGTCTTAGGCGTGGCACGATTGATCTCGTCCGCCAGCACCACGTTGGCGACCAGGGGACCCTGGCGGAATTCGAGCTCGTGTCCGCCGCCTTCGCCCTCGACCAGAATTTGAGCGCCTTGAATGTCGGCGGGCATCATGTCCGGGGTGAACTGGATACGGGAGAAGTCGAGTTCGACCGCTTCACCCAGGCAGCGCACCAGCATGGTCTTACCCAGGCCAGGCACGCCTTCGAGCAGCACGTGGCCGCCGGCGAAGAGCGCCGTCAAGACACCTTCGACCACGGCGTCTTGGCCGACCATCATGCGGCCGATCTCATCCTTGATCTTGCTGTAGACGGACTGGAAACGAGCGGCGGCCTCGCGGGCCTCGGCGGAGGTTTGGTTGGAGTCGGACATGGTTCGAAAGGGGGGAATCAGGCCAAACCTTTGGCCTGTGAATTCATGGCGCGCGGAAAACGCACCCAGTGATAACGAAGGACTTGGGAGCGCGTGGGGAGTGCGTTCCCGTGGAGTTAGTTGGAGGGTTTCGGCACACCGCTGGAGCGGCGTGCCGTGAAGTAGTTGCGAACCAGGCGCGACATCCAGGGGGCCAAGTTGCCCCCCGATTCGTCGGTTCTATCCGCGCCGGGCGGCAGCGCCTTGACCACGTTGCCCACCGCCTTGCCGCGCGTGTTTTGCGCACGTGCTGTATCGGG
>JAAETI010000963.1 GCA_024228555.1 bacterium
ACTGAAGCGATCGAAGCCCGAGGATCTATTGGGCGCGATCAGGATGGCGGCCCGGGGCGACAGTGTGGTCTTCCCCTCCAACATCGGTGATCTCATGGCGACGAAGACGGATACCGCACCGAATCAGCCGACGGCGGCCCTGGAACAACTCTCGAACCGGGAACAGCAGGTCCTGAAGCTCCTGGCCCGGGGCATGAACAACACCGAGATCGCAACGGAGTTGTACGTCGGGCTGGAAACCGTACGTAGCCATGTGGCCGGAGTCCTGCGCAAGTTGAACGTGCGAGATCGGACCAGTGCTGCGGTCATTGCCTACGAAACCGGCTTCGTCACCCCCGGGGGCCAGGGCAGACCGTTCAGCTGAGGGTGATGAGGACGTCGCCTTCGTTGATCCGATCGTCGGGCTTGACGTGTACCTCGGCCACGGTTCCGTCCGAGGGGGCGATGACGGGGATCTCCATCTTCATCGACTCTAAGATGATCAGCTCGTCGTCGGCGGCCACCGA
>JAAETI010000964.1 GCA_024228555.1 bacterium
CTTCGAAGGTCGCCTGGTCACCCCCAAGAGCGCCAACGCCCTGATGGCCGACATCGAGTCGACTTTCGGGCCCCAAGAGAGCGGTGATTTCAGCCTTTCCAGCCCGATCTCCTCCTTGGACTCCGTGGGCGCGCAAATGGTTGAGGAGTTGCGTGACAACGCGCTGCTCGCCATCCTGCTCAGCCTCTTCGCTGCTGTCATGTACATCCGGGTGCGTTTCGCCGAGTACTCCTACGGCTTCGCGGCCGTGGTGGCCCTCTTGCACGACGTGTTCATCGCCCTTGGAGCCATCTCCATCATGATGTACACCGGCTTGATCCAAGCGGAAATCAGCCTGGCCATGATCGCAGCCTTCCTGACGATCATCGGTTACTCGCTGAACGATACGATCGTCGTGTTCGACCGTATCCGTGAGAACCTGCCGCGCATGAAGGGTGATATGGGTTCGATCTTTGATCGTTCGATCAACCAAACCCTGTCGCGTACCTTGCTGACCTCGGTCACGACCCTGATCTCGGTCACCCTGCTGTTCTTCTTCAACGTGGGCACGGGCAACGTGATCGAGGGCTTTGCTTTCGCACTGTTGATCGGTGTCATCGTCGGTACTTACTCGTCCATGTTCATCGCGACCCCCACCTTGCTGTTCCTTGAGAAGCGCCGTTTGGCTGCCCTCGAGAAGGAACCGCAAACCAAGGAAGCGACGCCTGCGACCAAGTGAGCGA
>JAAETI010000965.1 GCA_024228555.1 bacterium
CGGCGGCGCACAATGTGCCGAAGGCATCTCCGCCTCCGTCGCGGAGGGGAAAGCCGGCGTAGAAGCGAACCCCAGGGTCGTCGCTCACGAGCGGATAGCGACAGAACCGTTCGTCGAGCGAGGCGTCTTCGACAAACAGGGGTCCGTCGGCCGCGACGACACGGCTTCCGAGCGACGTCCGGCTGGGAACCTCCGCCGGCAACGCACCAACCACCGATTTGAAACACTCCTGGTGCTGATCGATGAGACTCACTGCTGCGATGGGTACATCGAGAGCGATCGATAGCAGCCCGGTAATCCGGTCGAGGCGTCGCTGGACCACGGGCTCGAACGTCTCAGTCGCCCGGCTCCCGCCGACTAGATCATGTTCGGCCTGGTCAGGCATCATCGACATAAATCGCTCCGTCTCTCTTCCGACGGATTGATCGACAGCTCAGACAGCCTCCTGTAGGAGGACTTTCACGGGGGTGCGGGCTCGCTCCGCCGGTCACGATAGGTGGAGTAGGGCCCCAATTCTCGGTCCCGGACAACGCGGCGACACAGCATCACTGGCTGTGAATAGTCAACCAGACCACGTTGCACACACGACAGAACATACTTCCGCACCCGCCTGCAAGCTCAGCGGAACGCTCCACACTCACCCCTCCGCCCTTACAACTTGGTGGAGACCTGTGGCAGCCGGATAACCGTGAAGAGCTCACTGGAGAGGTCCCCCACGACTCGATGGAACTGCGAGAAGTCAACAGGTTTCGTCATATACGCGTTGGCGAAGCCATCATAGGCTTTCGCGATGTCTGGTGGTGCATCAGAAGTTGTCAGTACAACCACTGGGATGTCCCGCAACGACGGATCGGACTTTATCTCCAGCAACACCTCTTGCCCATTCATCCCCGGTAAGTTCAGATCAAGTAGGACAATATCGGGCGTCGAGACTCTCTGAAATTGGCCCTCTTTCCGAAGGAATTGCATTGCCTCTTCACCATCCTCGACGACGTGAATGTCGGGTAGGAAGTTGTCGTTCTTCAGCCCGATCCTGGCCAATTGGACATCCATCGGGTCATCCTCCACAAG
>JAAETI010000966.1 GCA_024228555.1 bacterium
ACGCGGGTCGACTCGAAGGGCGCATGCGCCAGGAGATAGACCGTCCCGTTCACGCTCTGGGTACGCAGCAGTGGCCGCAGGTTGCCGGGCACGCCCACCTTGACCGATGACGGAAACGCTACCTGTCGTTCCTGACCCACTGTCAGTTCCAACTGGATAGGCGTCTTCTTCCATTCGATCCGTTCGGTAGTTTCCGATGCGGCATGGACCGGAGCCTGGAACAGCCACAGGGTAAGCCCAAACCAGAACATCCAGCGAATTTTCCAATGACTGGTCAGCAACATGTTTTGATTCCTTGTCATTCTTCTTGCCTGGGTTCAATACTGAGCTGGGCTTCGGTCAGCCGATGGGGACCGTTACCACTGAAACCGTCCAGCGCCAGTCCCCAGGGGTTGGATTCCGGATCGACGGAGAGTTTGACCACCCGCAGGGGATAACGAATCGATGTCCTCTTCACAGTCATCCCTTTCACCGACTCGAACAGATCCAGATCCAGCCACACAACCCAGACCCCAGGCGCGAGCACATCAACCCGACGCTCCTCGAAGCCGTGCCCGGTCATCTCGTGTACGCCACGTACGCGATAACTCAGTTCACCCTGTCTGCTTTTCAGTTCCATATCAGCAATGAGGTCCGCCCGATAGCCTGGCGTCAGATAGGGCGAGACCCGAAAGATCGCCTTGCCATAGTCTTTGGCGCCGTCTTCCGACCACCGGTTGAGCTGCTGAAAGATGTAGAAGGCAAAGGCGTATACATTGGCCGCGGGCACTTCATCTAAGGCCAGCGTCGCACCGGAACGCAGATCCGGCGGGACATGCACGGTGAGCTGCTTGGGCGCCTGGCTCCAGCCAAGCCAGAGCGCCAGGATGACGATCAACTGCAGCGCTATGACGGCCCACAACGATCGAAGATGGGACCGCACGTTATCGATCTCGTAGCGGTAGCGTTGCATTGCCTCTCCTCCCGATATCCCAGGCACCGCTTCGCCGTATAAATGGTGACCAGCGTAACCCAAGGTCTGACAACCAGATGCTGAACCGTTGCTGGTAGTGACCGTCCGGTCGCCCGCGTTTCAGTCGTTGAAACAGGCTTGCCATTACGATTACGGTACCCACGACACCCATACCCGCGATGCCAAAGCCCATGGTGACCGCACCCAACAGCCCCGCCAGCAAAAGACTGACGGGTAACCAGATGAGTGCGGCCACCCCGACGATGATGCCCAGCTCGGACGACGAACAGCCCTTGAAGATCGCCGGCTCCGCATTGAGCCGGTCGGCCAGGATGTCGTCACGACTGGACATCGATCAAATGACACCAGCGGCTTCGGTCAACAGGTAGCTGGCAAAGATCAGCACGATCGCACCGACGATACCCAGCACGCCCACCTCAGCCCACTCGGCCTTTCCCTGGCGTGCCTCGTTGAACTTGGAAAACCCGAGATAGGCGATCCACAGGAAACCGAGCACCGCAATCGCCAGTCCCAGGACCAGGCCACCGTCTTTGATGTAGCCCTTGATGAGCGCGATCCAGTCACCGGCCGCCGGCGCCGTACTCGGCGCAACCGGGGTCGGCAACGCCGCCCACACCGATTGACCTGCCAACATCGCCAGCAGCCCGATTGCGGCCACCACCTTTTTCACTGATTTCACCACCATTGTTTACCCTCCCAGGTAACGGGGTTGCCCCCTTTCACGAATACCGGGGCGCTCCCCGAGACAGAAACGGTGACGACATCCTCACCGCAGATAAAACCCCAACACCATGAGCACGATGCTGGCACGCAAAGCACTCCAGACCAGATCGAACAAAACCACCTGCCCGTTCTGCCAGGCACGGAAGGTGCCCAGCGATACCCAGATGACCCAGATAAATGCCAACACCAGGACGACTGACGCGATACCGGTCAGGAGTGTGGCCGGTGTGACTCCGGAACC
>JAAETI010000967.1 GCA_024228555.1 bacterium
GGTGTCGTGCGCCAGTTGGAGGGGACCAGTTCGGGGGGTCTGCGCCAGCTGGTAGGGACCAGGCTTGCGCCAGTTGCATGGGACCACTTGTGAGGGTCCCGGGGGGTCGGTGTCGTTGACGCTGTGATTGCCGCCGTTGCGTCGATTGACCCGAAAGGCGGTGCGCATGGCGTTCCGGGAGGTTCCGGTGTTCGAAGTCAAGGAAGTGCTCAGGTTGTGGCTGTTGGGCTACGCGTTGCGAGCAATCGCACGAATGGTCAGATGCGACCGAAAAACGGTGACCAGGGTGGTCGACATCGCGAAAGGTTTGGGCCTGTCGGCCGGTGATGACATTGCCCGGCTGTCTGATGAGTTCGTCGGCTCGGTGATGAGCGTGTTGGCGCCGGTTCGGCCGGATCGTCACGGCGATTCGTGGGAACTGTTGCACGAACATCGCGGCAAGGTCGCCGACATGGTTGAGGTGGGCGATGTGCCGGCGGTGAAGATGGTGGAGCTGTTGGCCCGGCAGGGTGTGTTCGTCCCGGAGCGGACGTTGAACCGGTTCATCGCCGCCGAGTTCGGATCGCCGACACCCTCGACGGTCCCGTTGGCTGATGGTGAACCGGGGGTCGAGTTGCAGGTCGATTTCGGTGAGCTGGGCCGCATGTTTGATGAGGAGACCGGCAAACGCCGGCGGGTGTGGGCGTTGGTGTTCACCCCGGTGTTCTCTCGTTACAGCTTCGTCTGGTTGTCGTTCAACCAGACCATGGCCACGGTGATCGACGGGTTCGAAGCAGCGTGGGAGTTCTACGGTGGCGTGTTCGGGGTGGTGATCCCCGACAACATGGCGACCGTGGTCACCAAGGCCGATGCGTTGGACCCGGTGTTGAATCAGGGGTTCGTCGAATACGCCCAGGCCCGGGGGTTCGTTGTCGACCCGGCCCGTGTCCGTTCCCCGCAGGACAAGGCGAGGGTGGAGCGGGCGGTGCAGTTCGTGCAGACCTCGTTCTGGGCGGGCGAAGACTTCGGCTGCATGGCCGAAGCCCAGACCGCCGCCGTGGTGTGGTGTCAGGGCCGTGCCGGGCTCCGCACGCATCGCCGGTTGCAGGCTCAGCCGGCGGTCGTGTTCGCCGAACACGAAGCCGGTGTGCTGTTGGCGGCTCCGGTCGAACCGTACGATCTGCCGATCTACCGGTCGGCGAAAGTGCATCGCGATCATCACATCGAGGTCGCCAAAGCCCTCTATTCGGTGCCCGGCGATCTGATCGGCACCCAGGTCGATGTCACCGCGACGAGAGTTCTGGTCAAGATCTTCTCCGGTGGACGGTTGGTCAAAGTCCATCCCCGCCAGAAACCAGGGGCCCGCAGCACCGACCCGGCCGATCTCCCATCGGAGACCACCGACTACGCGATGCGTGACATTGCCTCCCAACGCCGCAAAGCTTTCCGCCTCGGCGACAACATCGGAGCGTTCGTCGATGCGGTGCTCGAGGGGCCGTTGCCGTGGACCAGGATGCGTCACGTCTACAAACTGTTCCGGACCGCTGACCGCTACGGCAATCACGTCGTCGATCAGGCATGCGGGCGTGCCGTCGATGCCCAATGCGCCAACGTCACTGTGGTGGTCGGCATGGTCGAACGTGCCCTCGAAGCCGCCGCCATCGATGCTGAGCCGGTCCCCGACAATGTGATCACCGGCCGCTTCGCCCGCAATCCCGAACACTTCGCTGCTGGCAAGCAGGTCACCCCATGACCCAGCCACCCACGGTCACCCCCGAACTTGCTGCCACCCTGAAACGCCTGAAACTCGGGCAGATCCTCGACACCCTCCCCGAACGATTGGCCCTGGCAAGGACATCGAAAGCATCCCACGCCGAGTTCCTCCAACTCCTCCTCGGTGACGAAGTCTCACGCCGTGACACCACCTCAGCTGCCCGCAAAGCCAAAGCCGCAGGCCTTGACCCCGCCATGCTGCTCACCAACTGGGACCCAACCGCGAATGTCACCTACGACTCCCACGTCCTCGACGAGCTCGCCTCACTGCGTTTCGTCGACAACCACCAGAACGCCCTGATCCTCGGACCGGTCGGAGTCGGCAAAACATTCCTCGCCACCGCCCTTGGCCACACCGCCATACGCCGTGGCCGCAGCGTCTGGTTCGAACGATCCGACCTGCTGTTCAAACGGCTCCGGATCGCCAGACTCGACAACAGCCTCGACACCGAGATCCGCAAACTGTTGCGCATCGATCTGTTGATCATCGACGACTTCGCCCTCCACACCCTCGACCCCACAGCAACCAACGACTTCTACGAACTCGTCGTCGAAAGACACCGCAAAGCCAGCACGGCGATCACCTCGAACCGGGACCCGTCGGAATGGCTGGGGCTGATGACCGATCAGCTCCTCGCCCAATCCGCGATCGACCGCTACACCTCCGCCGCCTACGAACTCGTCATCGAAGGCGAAAGCTACCGAGACCGACAGAAACCGGTCGTCAACACCGGCAGCTGAACACCACCGGCACAGCCCAGTCCTTGACCCCGAACACCCAGCCAGCCATGATCAGCGCACCGACCAACCACCCTCACAAAGTGGCCCCATGCAACTGGCGCAACCCCGGCCCCTTGCAACTGGCGGACGACAACCTTGCCAACAGAAGCAATGTAAACACCGGCAATGTCCCTATGGCCGCGAGGAGAGCCGCTAGAGGAAGCTGGTGGAAGTCGGCGAACAACCAGAGCAGCATGACGTACCAGACTGCCAGGGGAACGGCATCACGGCCCCACATGAGGCGTGACGGGCCGCCGGTCGACTCCTGCGGCTCCGAGGGGCGCCTCTGATGCTGAGCGCTCATCGACGGCTCACCTCGGGAACCTCAAAGAACCAATGTCACTGAGTAGTCCGCCGACTCCGTCCACAACCCGGCCTCGCCAGTACTCCAACTCGACGAGGCCCGCCTGGAAGTCGGCAGTGGACGCCGCCTGACATGAGACGTTGTATGCCATTGCGAACCCCGTGAGCTTGAGGCCCGAGCGAGCGCCACGGACACCCCACCGTAGCGGCGAGGTCGTCGACAGGCCGAAACTATTGGCCACGTATCCACCGACATACCCAGTTACACCTGCCACTCGACCCGGCCTGAGGGGTCCTCGATATCGAAGCGCCAGCCATCGACATTCTTGTCGATCCCCTCCTGACTCCCCCTGTGCAGGTTCGCTGCACGATGAACCTCCTCCGGAGGGAACCGCTCGAACTGCCGGACAGCGGCCTCAACGCCTGCGTGGTGGTACAAGAAGAGGTCGATCGAGGCCGGGTAGGACTCATAGTTCGGATCCTCAAAGCGGAACTCTCGCGCTCCGATCCTGCCGTCTCGTGACTCAGTCCACTCCTCGGTGTATCCGGCCGGGTAATCGCCAAGAGAGCCGGGCACGAGCCCTTCGATTGCGGCCACCGCAGGATCGAGACCGAGCATCTCGACTGGGACTTCGGCCCGAGTAGGAAGAGCACCGGAGAGCCCAGCATCGAGTGTGCCGTTGGCGCCACACCCGGCCACAACCAGCCCAGCCGTGACGATCGCTGCCCTCAGGACCAAGAAACGCAGGACACCGAAACTAGTTAACGGTATTCGCCGGTCCCTGGGCCCACGCATCTTCCGTAGTGCTCCTCATCACGACTCTCTTCTTGAACCGGCTCTTGATGTCGCCAAATGGCCTCGGCGCGACTCGAATGAAGTCTGACCGAGAAGCAACGAGAGCTTGCACAACATGCTGGAGGGTGGCCCGGTCGCCTATTGTCGAAGCTCCCGGTGGCTGGATCAACAGCTGATCCAGCGACCGTCTGGTCAAAGAAAGCTTCGGCAAAACGAGTGACGGGATCGCGAGACTCCGCTGCCGCGCTCACCGTTACGTTCATGGGTGTGGGTACCGCCAACCGCAACGCAGTCCGCGGTCGGATCAACCTCAGGGTCAGTCCTCCTCTTGATCGAACCAACTCTTTGGTCCATGGGTCCTGACTGTCTTTTCCACCCATCGTCTCGACGGTTCGAAC
>JAAETI010000968.1 GCA_024228555.1 bacterium
AGCCCCACCCCAGTTCCTCCATCACGACGAAGTTGGTGACCCCGACGAGCCCGCCCGGTACACCCCCTCCGCCATACCTCTCGGGCAACCCGAACGAGAGCAGGCCCGCGCTGTTGGCCTTCTGGAGCACTGGCCAGGCCATCTCCTCCTTCTCGTCGTACTCCGCGGCTACGGGGCGAATCTCGCGGCGGGCGAACTCGTGAGCGACCCTGCGCATCTCTTCTTGTTCGGGTGTGAGCGCCAGGGAGATCACTGAGCTATCACCTCTCTTTGTCGTTGCTCGATCGACTGACCTGTTCGGTGGGTCACGCAGTCAGGTTTGCACGCATCGCTATCACTGTCACGTGCAGATGAAGGGTCTGTCGCACTCGTCGTTAGCGGCAACATCAAACGTGGCTTGCCTCATCGAACAGTTGGCGGTGTCAGCCGATCTGACCCTGAGGGCTGCCGTCTGAGCGGCCGCCTCGCCGTCACGGTCCGTGACGAAGGTACTCAGATCGCCGGCGTTCTGCCGTACGGAGAAAGTGAGGATATGGGCGTGCGTCTTCTACGTGGTTGGTCCCATGGGATGCGGTGGCTCGGCCAAGGGCCGGGGGATGGCTTGTGCGCCACCCCATAGGCACACCCGGCTTCGTAGTAGAGCCAGTCGTCCAGGGCTCGTCGGGCTTGGAAGATCGACCACTGGAAGCGCCGTTCTTCGGTGGCTGCCTCCGTGCGGCTTGGATCTACAAGTGAAAGCGCCACGCCCAATCGGGCACGACTGGCTCGCTCGACGACAC
>JAAETI010000969.1 GCA_024228555.1 bacterium
CCTGCTCTTGTTCAACTCGGACTACCTCGAACCGTACGCCACCTTCGAGGGGCAAGTCGTCCTCGGAGCTGTTGGTCTTCTCTGGTCGTTCGCAGTGCAGGGCTTGGCGGCGTTAGCCCGTGTCCGGCGACCTGAACGCGTACTCGCATTTGGCGGGGAGGTCTACCAGTGATGCTTCAGCTCGTTGCGCTGGGAACTTTGGCGGGAGCAGGCCTGTTTCTCGTCCTCCGGGGCCTGTTCCCGACCAAGCCAACTTTGGAGGAATCACTCTTCGCCCTTTCAGAGCCGAACTGGTCTACGGGCCGCTACCGAGGCAGCGCGGGCGGGACGGACTCGGCGTTGGGGTCGAGGGTGATCGGTGTGTTCGATCTGAACCTTCAGAAGATCGAGGTCGATCTCCGCGTGATCAACCGTACACCGGAGCGTCATGTCCTCGAACGCATCAAGACAGCGGTTGCGCTGGCGGTTGCGCCTCTTCTGTTGGGTTTCGCTATGCCCTATGCGTTCGGCGGGGGGCCGCTCCTGCCCCCAATCATGGTTTTCGTCTCCCCAGTCGTCCTGGCTGTTGTCGGCTGGTTCGTGACCGATCAGCAGGTGCGGAGCCAGGCAGCGAAACGCCGACGGGAGTTCGATGCGGGCCTGGCTACCTATCTCGGTTTGGTTGCAACGCTGACAGCGGGGGGTTCGGGGCTTGAGGAAGCCATGTGGGTTTCGGTCGAGCAAGGGCGGGGGTGGGCATTCCAGGTGCTGCGCCGCTCGCTATCGGACGCGAGGAACCGTGGATCGACACCCTGGGAAATGATGAACGAGTACGGCGTTCAGTTGGAGTTGCCGTCGCTCATCGAGCTCGGAGCGACCTTCGAGCTGTCGGGAACATCTGGAGCGCATATCAGAGACACGGTCATGACGAAGGCGAACTCCTTGCGGAGTCACCAGCTTGCTGTGATTGAGGCCGAAGCCAACGCCAAAACTGCCGCTATGGCCGGGCCGATCGGTTTCATGCTGGCGGGCTTCGTCATTCTGCTTCTGTTTCCCGCGATCACCACGGTTCTGAGCCTCTAGACCGACGAGCAAGGAAGGGATCTGTACTTATGGCAACGAAGATGACAGAGCGATTGGCGCCGCTTCACGGGCGCTACACCCTGGGCCAGGAGGCAACCGCTCACTGGCTGGCCGGCCGACTCCGAATCCGGGACGACCGTGGCGACATCACACCGCGAATGGTCGGCGCAGCCCTGATGGCTGCCGCCGCGATCGCCGTGATCGGGATCCTCCGACCTCGCCTGGAGAACCGGGCGCAAACCGTCCCACTGGAGTAGGTGGCGGTGACGGGTGGGCAACCAACGAAAGCAGAGGAGATGAACCAAACCATGGGCACGGCGGGTGGGGGCCAGCCAGAGGGGCGCGGCTCTCGGTCGCGTTTCGTCGCCGATCGGGGAGATGTTGCCCCGATGGTGATCATGTTCGGCCTGGCGACGGTCATGGTGTTCTTCGTGATCCAGGTCGCCCTGCTCTTTCACGCTCGGTCTGTGGTCACGGCTGCAGCACAAGATGGTGTGCGTGCAGCGCAGGTAGAGAACGCAACTACCGCAGACGCGCATGATGCTGCATCTCAGATCCTTGCCGGTTCAACGGCGTTGCTGAACAACGAGAGCGTTGTTGTGACTCCCTCGGGAGAGTTCATCACTGTGACCGTCACCGCAGATGTGACTTCCGTGGCGTTCGGCTTGACTGGCCCGGTCACGGCCTCGGCGTCGGGTGTGATCGAGCGGTTCAGACCGCAATCGGAACGGTAGGCCTATGACAGCGAAGATTCGCCGACGACTCCGAGCGGAACAGGGTTCAGCATCTATCGAGTTGATCATTATGACACCGGTCATTGTCATCCTCGTGGGCTTGGCGTTGTTCACGGGGCGAGTGGCCACGATCAAGCAGGATGTCATCTCAGCATCGCGTGATTCGGCCAGGGCGGCATCGGCGCGACAGTTCGCCGGGCCGGCGGCAGCGGA
>JAAETI010000970.1 GCA_024228555.1 bacterium
TCCGCGGTACCTTCCAACTCGATCCCGCTACCGGCCGAAGCATCCCCGCCCCCGTCGGAAGGGTCGGGTTCGGTGAAGTAGTCTGATTCGCCGTCGAACCCTCCCCTGGTGAGAGCCCATCCAATAGCGGACCCGGTCTTGTCGAGAGTGGTGATAGCGAACTCTGCTGATCCGCCCGGGTTGTGAATGACAGTGGCGACGGTGAGGGCGATTGCTGCCCAATGCCACAACTTGCTCGGTCGCACACCCTGGCTCATCATGCTGCCTGCCTTCCATCAGATCCGCTGCTGTTGTTGGGGTCGTAGAGGGTGGGGAGATGGACGGGTTCGACTGGTACCAGCCCGGTGAGTTGGTTGGTGTGGGCGTAGAGACCCTGACCGAGTTTCCAGCCGCCCCCATCGCTGCTGGTGAGTCCCTCATAGACACACCGCCCAGGGATCCCAGCCCGCAATAGCTGACTGATCGTTTCGCCCTGAGCTTTGCCGAACAGCGACCCCGCTCCTTCGGCTTCAAGGGACCCAACGCCGATCTTGGCGCCCATGTTCGCCTTCACCGTTGACCCAAACGGGCCCATATGCTCAGCAATCGGATGCTGAGTGAGAAGCACCAACGACATCCCCAGCGCACGGCCCATCGCAGCGATGGCTTGGAGATCACCGACCATCACCTGATACGGGTCGACGGGTCGCGACCCTTTCGGGGCACCCAGTGGCGGGGCGAGCGGCGCGACGGTGGCTTTCATGGCCATCAGGGTCACGAACTCGTCGA
>JAAETI010000971.1 GCA_024228555.1 bacterium
CACAGTATTGGCCTCGACCTCCCGAACCAGATCGAACTCCGAAGCGGTCGACCCGTAGGGGGAATCGCCATTCGAGCACCTCGGGATCGGTCAGCCTGGTATTGGTCATATGGCTGTGGACGGCGCTCGTCCCGTCGTGGTTGGGACCGGCCCCGGTACCACCACAGATCGTTTCGTAGTTCTGGTACTCATCGTTGCCGTACACGACATTGTTGACCGTGCCCTGAGACGAGGCGAGCACCCCCAACGCTCCGAACAGGGCGTCGGTCACACCCTGGCTCACCTCCGTATTGCCGGCGATCACGGCCGCCGGGTATTCAGGCGACAGGATCGAGTGAGGCGGGACCATGACCCGTAGAGGGGCAAGACAGCCCTCGTTGAGTGGGATGTCATCATCGACAAGACAACGGAACACATAAAGCACTGCGGCCAAGCAGACCGCGGTCGGGGCGTTGTAGTTGCCCTCGTACTGGGGAGATGTGCCGGTGAAGTCGACAATCGCCTCCCGGGCATCGCCATCGATTGATATGTCGACCTCGATCTGGCAGCCATTGTCCATCGGGTAGACGAAGTGGCCCCCGGAGATGTTCTCCAGCACCCGCCTCACTGACTCCGCCGCATTGTCCTGGACATGAACCATGTAGGCCTGGACGACGTCACGGCCGAAACGGTCGACCATGGCCAGCACCTCCGTCACACCAACATTGTTGGCTGCGATCTGGGCTTCGAGGTCAGCCAAGTTCTGTTCAACGTTTCGACACGGATACTGG
>JAAETI010000972.1 GCA_024228555.1 bacterium
CAGCGCCAAGTTGTGGGGAGCCGCCAGGAATCTCGCGGGTGGGGTCGACGGCGTAGGCCTCGTACAGACCGCCAACCCCGGCCGCCATCTCGGGGCCGAAGAGCGGCGTGGCCCGGGCCACGAACTCTGCCGGTGTGAGCGGCTCGTAGCGCACCTCCTTCCCGATGCCTCGGCCGATCGCCTCGGCCAGCCCAATGCCGGTCACCGCGTCGTGCCCGATGTCGTAGATGCCAGCCTCAGTCTCTGGATCGAACGCCTGCACCGCGGCTGCCGCGACGTCTTCGTGACTGATCCACGAGACGGGTTTGTCGGCCGCAAGCGGGTAGGCAAGCAAGCCCTCGGCGGCTACTGCGCCCGCCACGAAGGGCAACAACAAGTTCTCGAGGAACAAGCGGGGGGCGAGAGCGACGACGGAATCGACTGCTCCCTGCAGACCGGCATGAAAGGCCTGGGCTCCAGCGAACATGCCCTGGAGGGTGGGGTGATCGCCCGCCTCGCCCAACGAGGTGCCAGAAGTTGAGAGAACGACCCTCTGGATATTGCTGGTCTCGAGCGCCCCCAGTACCGATGGCACCCATCGGCTGGGATCATCTGGGCTGGAAGGGATGGGCAGATGTACGAAGACTGAATCGACCTCGGAATAGGCCGCTTCGAGCGTCGCCTGATCATTGAGGTCGGCGGTCACCAACCCAGGGGCGGGATCGGTTGACCTCGTAATGCCGACGACATCGTGCCCGGCGGCTCGCAATGCGGCAGCAACAGGGCCACCTTGGGCGCCCGTAGCGCCATGAACAGTGATCTTCATGGGATTCTCCTATCCGTTGAAGGTGTGTTCATGATTCCGATCTGGAAGTAGTTTCCTCAAGGGAAGTAACGGATGACATCAGTCACAGAATGATGGTGCGGGCCCAAGGGGTGCCGTCTTGTCGGAGTGGGTGCCCGAGCAGAGAATGGTCCTCACCGTCGACAACATCGAGAAGCAACCCATCAAGGCGACAACAATGACGTTGACCCTTTCCGGTGGCGGCGAGACCACGCCGTGCACGTTGACCTTCACCTAGAGTGCCGCAGGTTCGCACCACCAATCAGAACGACAGGTCTGGCTAGCATCAACGGCCTATGCGAAACGTACCGATACCGGCTCGCGAGGAAGACTTCACCGCCGACCCGGCTGAGCTCTTCTTCGACCTGAGCTTCGTCTTCGCCTTCTCCCGCCTGGTCTTCCACCTCGTGCACCACCCGACCCTCGAAGGATTCGGCGAGTTCGTCCTCCTCTTCACCCTGATCTGGATCGCTTGGTCCAATTTCACCTGGGGCGCCAACGCGGTGGCCGGCAACAGCCGATTCGTGCGGGCCGTGTTCATGGTGGCGACCGCCATCAGCCTGCCCATGGCGGCCTCACTGGAGGCCCCCTTCGGTGACGCGTCGATCGTCTTCGCTGCAACCGTCTCAGCCATCTTGACCATGCCCATGTTGACCAGCGCCGCCCTCCTCACCGACGAGCAGGCAATGCGATCGTCGAACCATCGCTATCTCCTCTTCACCTTGGCTGCGATCGTGCTGCTTCTCGTCGGCGGCGTGAGCAGCGGGGCCTGGCAAATCGGTCTGTGGATCTGCTCCATCGCTGTACTCGTCGTCAACTCCATCGATGCGGGCAGCAACGATTGGCTGGTACGGCCAGGGCATTTTGCCGAACGCCACGGCCTAATTGTCATCGTCGCTCTGGGCGAGGTGCTGGTCGCCATCGGAGCTCCCGTGGTGGAGACCCTGTCCCATGGCGAACAACTTGACGGCACTCTGGTAGTGGCCCTGACCGCTTCGGGTCTCCTGGCGGGACTCCTGTGGTGGTCGTATTTCGACCGTCCCTTGCCCGCCCTTGAACGCCGCCACGAGGAGCTGTCCGATCCCAACGACAGCGCTCGTTTCGCCCGAGATGTCTACACCTACAGCCACTACTTCATCGTTGGGGCCATCCTCGTGGCCGCTGCCGCCCTAGAAGAGATCATGCTTCATCCCACCGACCCCTTGCCGAGCGATTTTCGCTGGATGCTCTTCACCGGCATCTCGATGTATTTGCTCGGCGTGGCCCTGTCAGTATTCCGGGCCTTCTCGGCCTTGACTGTGGAACGTCTGGTGGCCGTAGCTGCCCTGGCTGCCTTGATCGCTCTCACTGCGTCGCTGGATGGAGTGTGGCTTTTGGTATCCGTCGACGTTCTTCTGCTTGTGGTCCTCGCCGTCGAGCACTATCGAGTCGAAGTCGTACACCAGGTGCTTCCCGTATCAACCAAACCCTCAACTCGCCAGTAGGGAAACACTTGCACCCTCCTCGCGTTGGAGCCGCGATCGGGATGAGAGGATCCTGTGAATGAACGACCGACCGTCCGAGCTTGATCCGCTCCTCGCCGAGAACCGGGCCAACTGGAACTCCCGCGTACCCATCCATCTCGGTCCCGGCGGCTACGAA
>JAAETI010000973.1 GCA_024228555.1 bacterium
CATCCTTGCCCGCCGCAAGAGCGACTGGGGAGCTCTGGCCGGCTCCACGGTTGTGGGCCTGGCCATGGCCACGATCCTGATCTTCGGCCTGCCTCTCTAGCTGCGGAGGTGGTGTGACCGGTGAACACCGAGGAAGACAAACGATTGGCAAGGCATACCAGATCGTGTCCCGTGCCTTTCGAGTCGTATTCACAGATGGCATCATCACGCGCTCTCCGTGTCGGGAGGTCAAGCTTCCCAGGATCGAAACCCCTGAGAGGCGGTTCCTCTCGGCCACCGAGGTCGAGGAGCTAGCCGACTCCATCGATGCCCGCTACCGATCTCTGGTACTCACCCGGTGTCCACACAGGTCTCCGTTCCGAACGAGATGGCAGCATTCCGCACCGACGGCCTCGACCCGCCCCGGCAAACCCTACGCGTCGATGAGCATCTCTCTCGGCAGGGTTCACGAACGGATCAGGCGCGGACCCAACGTGGTCCAGAGGTCGTGGAGCTTACCACTGGGAAGCCCGAATCCCTTGCGACATAAGGGAAGACCCCCGAGCTTGCACAACAAGCTCGCAAGGAACTCGGCGAAGCCGAGTTCCGGTGGGCGTTACCAGACTCGAACTGATGACCTCTTCCTTGTAAGGGAAGATCGGGGGGTTTTGGGTGTCTCGGCCGCGTCTGGCCTACTCCCCTATATCGCCTGTGGTGCAACAGTTTTCAGGACTCACTGGCTTGCATCGTGTTGCATCACTTTTCGTCGTTTCGCGGACCACGCGCGGACCAAGACCGGCCGTCGAGGCGTTTCGTGTCCGCGTGGTGAGTGTCTTCGCGGGCTGTTACCGATCGAAGCCAAGACCGCGGTCGGGTCGCTCCCGTCCTTGCTGCCGGCCAAGGTGGCTCTGCCAGCTCGCCACGGTGGCACGAAGATGTTCGTATTCGGTGTCGCCGATGCCGAAGTCGGCGGTTGTCAATCTCCGGAACGACGACAGAGCTTCTAGGAAGCCGTCGGTGGTGAAGCCTGTGTCTTTCTGAGCCGCCAGATCCATCAACGATTGAAGCTCGAAGTGGCGGGTCAGTTCGGCCAGGTCGAGGAAGTCGCGAGCCTCCGCTCGGTCGAAGAGCGCAAGGACCTTGTTGGCGGCAAGTTCCTCAACGGCCAGCGTCGGTCCGTAGCTGCTGGGTTCGGTCGGGAGAGCCCTGTAGTCGATGGCCAGATCGATCTCACACCGGTCATGGCCGTCGCTCACCTCGACACGCACGAATGTTGCGAGGTCGCGGTGTCTGGTGTGGTCAAGGCCGGCACGGTCAAGTGCGTGCTCCAGGGAGTCACGCAAGGCGATCACCGCGTCGTCCTCGCCGGGAACAGTGAAGTAGTCGAGATCCCGCGTCGGCCGTTCGATGAGACCCCGCACCAAAAGACCGCCAGCTCCGGCCAGAGCAAACCCGCTTGCCTCTGGAAGCTCGCGCACGATTGCTGCGAGACGTTGCTGCAGTGGCGTTAGCACGGCAGTGATACACCGCGGTGGCGCATCACCCAATCAACCCAGGCTTGGCGCACATGGCGGGGCAAGACCAGGTCGTCCCACAGCTCGATGAGCTCATCCACACCAATGAAACGGCGGATGTCGTCTTCGTTGCCCTCGCGCAGCACCTGTTCGTACACCCGGGCGCGCTGTTGGCGATCGGCAAGGTCATAGCGGCGAGGAGGGCCGCTCCAACGAATGTGCAGCGGCAACTCCACCACACCGTTGGCCTTCTCTACGCCTGCCGAATCGAGATCATCTGGTACGGCGGGAACCTGAGCGATCGCTCTTGTCAATCTGTCCATGATTGCCTCAGCGTACCGTCATCCGCTGCATCCGCGACACAGAGACGCCTGGTCGGCCCCGTCATGTCAGCGTTATGTCGTGGAGTTCGGCGAGTTGCTCAACGAATCGAGCGACAGGTATCGCCTGGTGATCTCCGCTCGCACGGATCAACGCCACGGCGGCGTAAAGGGCGTAACGCCAGTAGTCGTCACCATGCCACCAAATCACCTCATCCAACAGATCCGGTTCAAGGCCGCCCCGCACCGATGCACTGGTCAGGACCGCATACTGGATCTTGCGGTTCTCGCGACCGCGGAACCGGCACTCAGGCAGATAGGCATCACGCAAGCCCTCGTAGTGGACCGGGTCGTCCCGTGTCACGGCGGCGATCTCCAGCGCATCCGCAGCCAGACCCATGAGCACCTCACCTGGAAAGGTGTTGTTCTTCGGATGGAGGTCGGCCAACGATTCGGTCAGCTCAAAGATGTCGACACCCTCAGCTAGGCCAGACAAGAAACGACGAAGTGCCTCCCGCTGGTCGGGACTGTCACAAAAGTTGTGTAAATGGTGTGGTCTAGATTGCCTGGCACTGGTGGTGTTGGGTGGAAAGGACCATATCTGATGTCTTCTGATAGGAATCCTCCAGCTGAAGAGGACCGTGAGACTGGCTTGGCTGTGCC
>JAAETI010000974.1 GCA_024228555.1 bacterium
GCCGTAGTTGGCCGTGCCCTCAGGATCGACGATGACGAATTGCGAGCGTTCGGCCGCTTCGTCGATGCTCTCAATGATGTTGTCTTCGGTCACCTCGCTGATCACGTCCAGAGTTTTCGGTCGAGCTGGTTTCCCTGCCCATCCGGAAATCCAATGCTCGGGATCGGCATCGATGACTGTCACAAGCGCGCCCTTTCGGGCCAGCTCGGTGGCCAGGATCAACGCGGAGGTTGTCTTCCCCGATCCGCCTTTCGGGTTGGCAAAGGTAATGGTCGGCATGATGAGGCCTATTTGTCGACATGAACGGAAACATCCGATTCGAAGTACCATACCAGATAGCTACTAAGTAGCCAATAGTATCAACTAGTACCATTTAATATATGGTATCTGGTAGCTACTAGTTAAGAAAGCCGAGCGAGCTGAGCCGATGCCCGCAGCCGTCCTGGATCTGAAAATTAGGAGAGGGGAGGGGATACCTGTATCCCACTCGACTGGTTGGCTGCGCGCTGATTCGGCCCTTCAGAGTCAGAGCCTGTTAACAGGTGCGCATTCCGAGGCAAAGCGGCCAGTGATTCCGATCCAAAACGGCCACTGATTCCGATTTAAGGCGGCCAGCGATTCCGACGCCAAAGCGGCCAGTCTGATTGGGCCTACGATCAACGTCGTTGGGTGATCCCTTGGGGGCTAGCCTCGCGCCTTTTCGAGAGGAGCGAGGATGCCCAGAGAGCGATTGCCCATGCGCAAGATACGAGACGTTTTACGGCTTCATGCCGACAAGCTGTCCAAGCGGCGGATTGCCGTCAGCGTGAACCTTGGCCGTACGGCGGTGCGCGATTACATCAAGCGCGCGACCCGCGTCGGCCTGTCCTGGCCGCTACCCGCGGATCTTTGTGACGAGGCTCTGGATCGGTTGCTGTTTCCGCCGCCGATCCAGGGGCGCAAGCCCTGGGGAGACGAGTCCCGGGGAGACGAGGTGCCCGCCGCGCCGGCGCGCCGATCGCCGCCTGACTGGCCGCTCCTACATCGCGAGCTCAAGAGATCCGGGGTGACCCTGTCGCTCTTGTGGGAGGAATACCGCGCGGCCCATCCCGAGGGCTACGGCTACAGCCGGTTCTGCGACCTCTACCGGGCCTGGAAGGGCAAGCTCAAGCCCACCATGCGCCAGGCGCATGTCGCCGGCGAGAAGATGTTCGTCGACTACGCCGGCACCACCGCGGAGGTGATCGATCCCCTGACCGGCGAGATCCACGAGGCCCAGATCTTTGTCGCCACGCTGGGGGCGTCGAGCTACAGCTACGCCGAGGCGACCTGGACCCAGAGCCTGCCGGATTGGATCGGGGCGCATACCCGCGCATTTGCCTATTTCGGCGGTGTGCCGGCCCAGGTGGTGCCGGACAATCTCAAGTCCGGCGTTGTCAGGGCCTGCCTCTACGACCCCGAGATCAACCGGACCTATGCCGATATGGCGACCCACTACGGCACCGCCATCGTCCCGGCGCGACCGCGCAAGCCCAGGGACAAGGCAAAAGTCGAAGTCGCCGTCCAGGTCGTCGAGCGCTGGATCCTGGCCCGCCTGCGCAACCGCCGCTTCTTCTCGTTGGCCGAGCTGAACCAGGCCATGGCCGGGCTACTGGAAGACCTCAACGGCCGGATTACGCGCCACCTCGGCGCTTCTCGTCGGCAACTGTTCGAGGACCTCGACCGGCCGGCACTCCGGCCCCTACCCGGCGCGTCCTACCTGTACGCCGAATGGAAACAGCGCCGCGCCGGCCTCGACTACCACGTGGAAGTCGCCAAGCACTATTACTCGGTGCCTCATGCCCTGGCCAAACAGAAGCTCTGGGCGCGCATCACCGATCGCAGCGTCGAGGTTTTCCACAAAGGCAAAAGGGTTGCAGCCCACATGCGCGCCTCCAGCAATCGGCGCCACACCACGATCCCCGAGCACATGCCTTCATCACACCGCCGTCATGCCGGCTGGACCCATGAACGCATTTGCAACCAGGCCAGCGCCACGGGGGCCAACACCGCGGCTCTGGTCGGGGTCATCCTCAAGAGCAGGCCTCACCCCGAACAGGGTTTCCGCTCTTGTATCGGCATCCTGCGTCTGGCCAAGACCCATGGGCAGGACAGGCTGGAGGCCGCCTGCGAGAGGGCCTTGGAGATCGGCGCCCACTCCTATTCCTCGCTCAATTCGATCCTCAAGAACAACCTCGATCGCCGCAAACCGCGACAGGCCACGGAAGGGCCGGCAATCGATCACGCCAATATCCGTGGCTCCAGATACTTCCATTGAGGAGACATCATGCTTTCCCATCCCACACTCGACCAACTCAAGAACCTCAAGCTGCACGGCATGGCCCGCGCCTTTGCCGAGCTCGGCGACAATCCCCAGGCCGACGAACTGGACCACGCCCAATGGTTGGCCCTGCTGCTCGACCGCGAGGAGGCCGAGCGTGACGACCGCCGCCTCACCTACAGGCTCCACAACGCCCGCCTGCGCCACGCCGATGCCGCGATCGAGGACATCGATTACCGCACCCCCAGGCGCCTCGACAAAGCCCTCATCCAGCAACTGGCAAGAGGCCGGTGGATCGCCCGAAAACAGAACCTGATCATCATCGGTCCCTGCGGGGTCGGAAAATCATGGCTCGCCTGTGCGCTCGGCCACAAGGCCTGCCGCGACGACTTCTCGGTGCTCTACAAACGCCTCCCCAGGATGTTCGCCGAACTGGAGCTGGGACGCGCCGATGGTCGTTTCCCCCGCCTGTTCCGCGCCCTCACCAAGGCAAACCTCCTGATCCTCGATGACTGGGGACCTGACCGCCTCAACGCCGAGCAGCGCCGCGACCTCATGGAAATCGTCGAGGACCGTTACCAAAACGCCGCCACCCTGATCACCAGCCAACTGCCGCTGGCCAAGTGGCACGACGTCATCGGCGATCCCACCTTCGCCGACGCCATCCTCGACCGCATCGTCCACAATGCCCACAGACTGGAACTCGACGGACCCTCCATGCGAAAGATCAAGGCGGACAAAAACGGCCCGGCCAACATTGACCAGGCAAAAGGAAAATGACATCAACCGATCACCCAACGGCGAAGATCACGCCCGCCAAGTCGGACCGCTGAAAAAGTGGCCGTTTTGGATCGGAATCAGTGGCCGCTTCCCCGTCGGGATCAGTGGCCGCTTTCATCGGAATGCGCACCTTGATCAGTTTCCCCGTGTCGAAGCCGTGCACCCGACGCATCGGCAAGTCGAGGTAGTTCATATTGCGGGAGAGGTCGACCGGACATCCTAATCGTCGTCGAGCAGACTTCGATCGGAATCACTCGCAGATGCAGACGAGGCCAAAGCTAACATTCCGGCCCCCGCGGTGATCGGAACTACGCGGATCTACGATCCCTCTTGCGTCCATGGTGAGCCCATGGGATTAGCGGGTTCGATCGTGTGGGAATCAAAAAGCCCGCAACTCATTGAAGCTACGGGCTTATTTGGTTGCGGGGGTAGGATTTGAACCTACGACCTTCAGGTTATGAGCCTGACGAGCTACCGGACTGCTCCACCCCGCGTCA
>JAAETI010000975.1 GCA_024228555.1 bacterium
CTGACCGAGTACTTCGCCTTCTACAACCCAACAACCCAACACCCATATTACCGAAACCCGAGAAGTGTGCTACCCCTGGCATCCCTGGTATGGCCGGACGGTAGCGGTCCGTGAAGCACTGATCAGGCGCCATCAGGCGGTCTTGCATGGTTGCCTTGAGCCCGATGACGGTAGCAAGGCCCTGGAAATTCCCCAATGGATGGTGGAGCGGGCGGTGTGCTGCACGATGCACCTAGCAGCAGCGCCGCGGGTCAGTGGTGACGCCTTAAGCCAGTTGAAAGCGTTGCTGGACCAGGCGGCGGCGGGCACACTTGTGCTACAAACTCAGCCTCATCCCTCAACCTCTGAAGGAGAAGCTGATGCCCCGTGCCCGCATGCAACGAGCTCCCCTACAACCCGACCTGTTTCATCCCCCCCGCCAAGAGCCGAGCTGGCAGACCCTGTCGACACCGATCCGGCAGCAAACGGTGAAGTTGCTAGCGCAGCTACTGCGCGATCACCAACGTCGGTGTCTCAGCACCGACCACGACGAGGAGCGCGGCGATGAGTGAGAAAATCAAATCGCATCATCTGCAACGTAAAGCTATCCTCTACGTGCGCCAATCCTCGGCGTATCAGGTGGTCCATAACCAAGAGAGTCAGAAGCTACAGTACGCCATGCGGCATCGCTTAACGCAATTGGGCTGGCAAGAGATCGACGTCATTGATGACGATCTCGGCTGCTCGGCGGCGGGCATCGTCACGCGCGTGGGGTTCGAGCGTTTGGTCGCCGAGGTCTGCTTGGGCAAGGTCGGCGCGGTCGCGGCGCGGGAGGTCTCGCGCTTTGCCCGCAATAGCCGCGAGTGGCAACAGCTGGTCGAAGTGTGTCGGATGGTTGACACCCTGCTGATCGATCAAGAGGCGGTGTACACCCCGCGCCAGAGCAACGACCGCCTGCTGCTAGGGCTGAAGGGCAGTTTGAACGAATATGAGCTAGAATTACTGCGTGAGCGCTCGCTCGAAGCCCGTCGCGAGAAGGCGCGCCGCGGCGAACTGGTCGTCAGTGTGCCGATCGGGTTTTTAAAGACGGTGGATCAGCAGATCGAGAAAGATCCGGATCGTCGCGTCCAGGCCGCGATCCGCTTAGTGTTCGACAAGGTGGTCGAATTAGGCAGCGTACGTCAGACCTTGTTGTGGTTCCTGGAACAGGGTCTGGATCTGCCGGTGCGCCATC
>JAAETI010000976.1 GCA_024228555.1 bacterium
ATCCGATCTCTCATTGCCTGAATATCACGGGTCGATTCAGGTAGCGAGATACCGTGATCCTTCTCCACCCGTTCGACAGTCTGGGGGTTGTCGAACGCCCACCAGAAGCCAATCACTAGGGCGGCTAGCAGCCCAAGGCCGGCCAGAATCGTGAACAGAGCACCGATAGGTCGGCGGACAATCCTGTGCGATGAAGGACGGGAGGCGATCACATTGTCAAGCATACGGCGTGCGGGTGGGGTGGTAGCTCCGACCGCACGCGGACGATTGGCCGCAACCATCGACGGACATACCACCTGGCAAGCGAACGTTGGCGGACGGCCCCGACCAGCCTGCTGGCACTCTGCAAGCAGGGGACCACGGCCAGGACACGGATCTTTGACTAGTCGACCGGCGTGATCATGATGCCCCGGATCACCACTACGCCGTCGTCATCCAGGTCGGCCAACACGCCGTAGGTCATCCCATCACCGACGCCGATCACCATTCGCACGTCTAGCCGACCGTCGATCGCAAGCAACTGGCCGTCGAAGTCGGTAGCGAAGTCTTCCTCGACACCTGGAAGGTGACCAGCAAGGAAC
>JAAETI010000977.1 GCA_024228555.1 bacterium
AATTCCGAGGCGCATTTGTTGTCCCCTACAAACATGGTGATCAAGGCTGGTTCGCCTACCGCCCGCTGGCCCGCACCTACCCGATCTCACTGTGGTATCTGTCGATGAGCCAGGCCGACCGCGAGCGCGTCGAAAAGCTCCGCCAAGCCAGCTCGGCGGACTGGCACACCGCCACGGGATCGGGCTATCCGAACCGGGGATACGCGAAACTTCCCGAACCGCTGGCCGACTGCGAGGGCTGCGACATCGAGGGCCTCGTGGATTGGAACCGGGTCGCGGACGTCCGCAACAAGACCGACACCGGACACGAAGGGCCGTGGTTCCGCTTCCTGGCGGGCGAGAATCCCACCTATCCGGAAACGATTCTGCGCCAGGCCCACGGGCAGATGAGCTACCGCATGAAGATGATTCGTGACAACGTCCTGCTGCTGGAGGGGTGCGCGACATAGAAGTGAGGATTGGCCTGGTTTCTTTTTTTGTGGCGATATCCCTAGCGTAGTAGTACGCTAGGGATGAAGGAGGACTCCATGCCAGAATCCCTCGCTGATCTGGAAAGCCGTCGCGCTGCCATCCAATCTCAAGTCGCCCAACTGGGTGATATGCGGTCTGGCTCCATCACCGACACAGGAGGTCGCTGTGGAACTCCGAACTGTCACTGTCGCCGGTCCGGCGACCCCGGCCACGGCCCCTTCTCTCGATTGACACGGAAAGTAAAGGGCAAGACCGTCACCGAAACCTTCTCTTCGCCGGCCGCACTGGCTAAGGCTCAGCTAGAGGTCGCTGAGTACCACCGTTTCCGTGAACTCGGCAAGCAACTTCTGGATGTCAATGAAGAGATCTGTCGAGTGCGACCGGTGGAGGAGCCAGCCCTGTCACCACAGGAAAAAAAACGGCCGAAGCGATCCGCCAGGAAGCCACGCGCGAAGTAAACCAACTGTTACGCGTGATCTTCCAGGGCCGCCGCAAGACGGGCCAGCTCGATCTGGAAGCCATCGAAATGGCGGTGCGTTCGGCCATGCATCAGGCCGGGGCAGCGGCCCTGGGAGAACTGCTGCAATTCCCAGCCCCGGCCGACGATCAGCGCCGCCTTGCTTGTTCCTGTGGCCATCAGGCGCGGTACCGGGAGTTGCGCTCCAAGCCGGTTCTCACCGCCGTCGGCCGGGTGGAAGTCTCGCGTCCCTACTACCTGTGCCCGCACTGCCATCGCGGTCAGTTCCCGGCCGATGTCGAGTTGGATGTGGAAAACACCGAACTCTCTCCCGGCGTACGGCGGATGCTGGCGAGGGTGGGCCAGGAGGCGCCCTTCGATCACGGGCGCCAGCAGATGGAACTGCTGGCCGGTCTGGAGGTAACCACCAAAGCCGTGGAGCGGACGGCGGAGGCGGTGGGCGAGGACATCGCCGCCCGCGAGCAGCAAGAGATTCAGCGCGCCATGCAGTTGGATCTGCCCATGGTAGTGGGAGAGCCGGTTCCGATCTTGTATGTGCAGATGGATGGAACCGGAGTGCCGGTGGTGAGAAAGGAAACCGCGGGACGAACCGGGAAAAAGGAGGGAGAACCGGCCCACACCCGCGAGGTCAAGCTGGGATGCGTCTTCACCCAGACAACATGGGATGCGGAGGGCTATCCCATCCGCGACCCGGATTCGACCACCTACACCGGCGCCATCGAAACCGCCGAGCAGTTCGGCAAGCGGGTCTATCTGGAAGCCTGGAAGCGGGGTTGGAGCCGCGCCGCAAAGAAAGTGGTGATGGGCGATGGATCGGAATGGATCTGGAACCAGGCCCAGCAGCACTTCCCCGGCGCCACCCAGATCGTCGATCTGTATCACGCTCGGGAACATCTCTGGGGGTTGGCCCGCAAACTGTATCCGAATGATGAGGCCCAGCAGAACCGTTGGATGATGGTCCACCAAGACCTG
>JAAETI010000978.1 GCA_024228555.1 bacterium
CCCTGACGGTGATGGCCTCGCTGTCCCAGGTGCGGGTGCTCGATGGCAGCGAGGTGATCGCCGAACATCCACGCAGCTATGCCAAGGGTGAGCAAATCGAGAACCCGGCACACATCGCCGCGCTGGTCAGTGCCAAGCGTGGCGCACGTCATCACCGTGAACAGGACCGCTTGGCGCACGCCGCCCCGTCGAGTCGTGAGCTATTGCAACAGGCCGTCCACCGCGGCACCTCGCTATCGCGTCTCACCGCTCAACTCGTACAACTCCTCGACGACTACGGTGCGAGTGAACTCGAGCAGGCCATCGCCGAGGCGCTCAACAACGACGTGCCCCATCTCAACGGCGTACGTCAGGTGCTTGAACGACGCCGCGAGCAGCGCGACTTATCCCCCCCGTTAGCGCTCACGCTACCTGACAACGATAAGGCACGAAATATCGTCGTGCGCACCCCCTCGCTGGCGCGCTACGACCAACTCAATACCGACACCACAGATGAGTCAGAGAAAACCGATGACAACACCTGATACAGATCCCATCCTGCGCGACGAACTCAAGCAGCAGGCGGTCGCGCTCAAACTGCATGGCTTGCTCACCCACTGGGACGAGGTGCCCGAGGCCGAGTTGCCCTGGGTACGTAGACTCATCGAGTGGGAAACACTCGAGCGTAAGCGCCGCGGACTCCAACGACGACAGAGCGCCGCGCACATTGGCCGCTTCAAGCCACTCGCCGACTTCGACTGGAGCTGGCCGGCTCAGTGCGACAAGGCGGCGGTGTCAGGGTTCATGACCCTGAGCTTTATCCAGGAGGCGGTCAACCTCATCCTGGTCGGGCCCAACGGTGTCGGTAAGTCGATGATCGCACAGAATATCGCGCACTATGCGGTGATGCAGGGCCATACTGCGCTGTTCATCAACGCCGCTCAGATGCTGGGGGATCTGGCCGCTCAGGACGGTGACAACGCACTGCGGCGTCGGTTAAAACACTATGCGCATCCGGACCTACTGATTATCGACGAAGTGGGTTATCTGTCTTACGGTAATCGCCATGCCGATCTGCTGTTTGAGATTATCAACCGCCGTTATGAGCTCAAGTCTATCATCGTGACCACCAATCGCCCGTTTGCCGAGTGGAGTGAGGTGTTCCCGAATGCCGCCTGCGTCGTCTCTATTGTCG
>JAAETI010000979.1 GCA_024228555.1 bacterium
ATCACTGTCCACATCGCCGAAGGCTACGGAGTGGCTTTTACCACTGCCGAGGGTTTGCCCGGAATCGGTGAAAGCGCCTGCCCCATCGTTCAGGTAGATACGGTTCGCCTGGCCCAAGTAGTTCCCGACAGCGAGGTCGAGGTCGCCGTCACTGTCCACATCGCCGAGGGCTACCGAATAGCTGTAACCGCTGCCGAGGGCTTGCCCGGAATCGGTGAAGGCGCCCGCTCCATCGTTCAGGTAGATCAGGTTCGCCTGGTTGTTGTTCCCGACAGCGAGGTCGAGATCGCCGTCACTGTCCACATCGCCGAGGGCTACCGAATAGCTGTAACCGCTGCCGAGGGCTTGCCCAGAATCAGTGAAGGCGCCTGCCCCATCGTTCAGGAAGATACGGTTCGGCGAGCCCCAGTTCCCGACAACGATGTCAAGATCGCCATCTCCGTCCACATCGCCCAGGGCTACCGAATAGCTAGTGCTGCTGCCGAGGGCTTGCCCGGAATCGGTAAAGGCGCCTGCCCCATCGTTCAGGTAGATACGGTTCGCCGAGCCACTTCCGTTCCCGACAGCGAGGTCGAGATCACCGTCTCCGTCCACATCGCCCAGGGCGACGGAAATGCTGTCACTGCTGCCGAGGGCTTGCCCGGAGCTCAAGAAGGCTGGGGCTACGTCGAGAGGTGTAGAGCCTACGGCATCAACCCCGCTGAGTCCCTCGATGGCATCTAAGGCCATGGAACTACTCACGTCCACTCCCGAAGGAGAGTTTGCGCCAGTTGCCCCAGCGTAGGTCCTCCGTGACTTCAGACTTGGCGAAGCACCGAGCGTCACCGTGACCTCATCGGATTGTGGCCCCGCGGCAACAGTAGCTCCCGCGCCAAACGAATCGCCCGTAACCGGAAGTTCAAGATCACTCCCACCAGCGGCGTTCACAACAACCGGCTGATCGAACTGCACAACGACCTGGTCTCCGGCATCGCATGAGGCGTTACCGTTGATGTCCATGAACCATGCCAGCCCAGACACCACGGGGGCAGTGAAGACACAGTTGGCAGCAACATTCGTCACATCAGCTCCCGCCAGCGTACCACTTCCGGTCGTGATCGTGCAGATCTGCCCCGCTGGCTGGGTAAGAACCGTCACGTCATAAGCGGATCCATCCGCCAACGCGGTAGCAAAAGTAAATGCGCCGTCCGCAGTCAGCGTGAGGTCGTCCCCGCCGTTGTTTTGCAACACCAAGGTGCCGCTCAATCCAGAAACGGTGCCACCGATTGTG
>JAAETI010000980.1 GCA_024228555.1 bacterium
AAGACTTCCTCCGGTTATGTCGAGTTCTTCCGCAATATCCCGCCCCTGGTCGTCATCATCTTCCTCTGGCGGGTGGTATTCCTGGAAGGATTCCCGGCCGCCGCCGAGGCCTGGAGACCGGTCGGGGGTTGGTTCATCTTCAGCAACTCCCGCTTCTCCATCCCGTCGATAGCCGGCCAAGACAATTTCGCAGTCTTCCGCCTGGTGCTGCTGGTCGGACTGGTCGTTGCCCTCGCCGTTGGTGTGTGGCGAACCAGGGTCTTCAACGAGACCGGCCACCCCCACCATCGGGTGCTGTGGTCGGCCGGCACCTTCCTCGCCATCGGGGTCGTGGCCTACCTCGCCCTCGGGGGACCGGCCGAGCTGTCGAAGCCAGGGCTCGACGAGGCGGGCCGTGTCTATACCGGCGGGTTCCGCATGCAGATGCCATACGCCGCCCTGACGACGGCCCTAGTCATCTACACCGCAACCCATATCGCCGAAATCGTCCGCGGTAGCATCCTGGCCGTACACCGAGGCCAAGAAGAGGCCGCAAACGCTCTGGCCCTCTCGGCCTTCCAGCGGTACCGCTTCGTCATCTTGCCCCAGGCCATGCGGATCGCCTTCCCCCCCCTGATCAATCAGTTCCTCAACTTCTCCAAGAACAGCTCGTTGGCCCTGGCCATCGGCTTCGCTGAGATCACCTCCCTGATCAACAACCTGTTCGGCCAATCCCAGCCGGCCCCCCAGCTGCTGCTGATCTTGATGCTGCTCTATCTCACCCTGTCGCTGGTGCTCTCCGCCATAGGGAACCTCGTCAACCGTCGACTCCAGATCGTGGGGAGGTAACGCCATGGCTGAAGCAACACCCGTCTCGATCGAGGAAACCGAGCTGATGTTGGCCAGGGCCGAAGCGTCGGGCAGCGGACCACCGAGCCAGAAGTTGCCACCGGGTCGGTGGATCAAACAGAACCTGTTCAACAATGTCCCCAACACCATCATTACGATCGTGTTCGGTTTCGCTGGTCTGATCCTGACGTTTCTCGCCCTCCAGTGGGCCCTCGGAGCCGACTACGCCATCGTTCGAGCCAACCTCCGCCTGTTCATGATCGGACAGTTCCCCAAGGACGAGTTGTGGAGGCCGTGGGTCTCTGGGTTCGTCCTGGCTACTGGCTTCGGCTTCTTGTCAGGGGCTCTCGGCCACAACACCTATGACGCAAACTTGGCCAAGGACCTGCCGGCGGCGAAATCGAGCTGGCTGCAGCTGTTGCGCCGTTTCTGGGCCATAGTGGCCGTGCTGATCTTCTTCGTCAGCTTTGCCAGGACCATCCTTCCCTATGTGGGTCTGGCTGTCGCATTCGTCCTCCTCATCATCAGCCGGGAAGTGGGCTGGCGCCTGTCGGCGGCGGTCAGGGAGCGAGCGGTGTACATCGGCAGCGCCCTGTTCGTGATCTCGATGCTGATCATCGCTGGTACCTCCACACTGGGCGGCATCGCCCTGGGCTTGATCGCCGCAATGTGGGCGGCCAATGAGGTCGGTCGCCGCGACCTGGGCGGGGGTATTCGTAGCCTGGCCATCCGCTGGGGGGTTGCCCTGGCGGCGATGGTCGTGGTGTTCACCATCGAGGTCCTGATTCCCCATGATGGGTTTGGCTGGGAGAAATGGGGCGGCCTGCACGTCACCCTGTTCACCACCGTGCTCGGCATCACTCTTGGTATGCCGTTCGGGATCCTGCTGGCCTTGGGCCGCCGGTCCGAGCTGCCCGTGTTGAAGACAGCTTCGGTCATCTTCATCGAGTTCATCCGGGGGGTACCACTCATCTCCCTGTTGCTGTTCTCGACCCTGATGCTGCCCCTGTTCCTACCGGGAGACCGGCCCGCTGATCTGAGCCTGGCCATCATCGTCATCACCGGATTCAGCGCTGCCTACATAGCCGAAATCGTCCGAGGGGGCCTCCAAGCGGTGCCGAAGGGCCAAACCGAGGCCGCTCAGGCTTCGGGCATGTCAGCCGGCTCGGTCCAGCGCCTGATC
>JAAETI010000981.1 GCA_024228555.1 bacterium
TCTTGGTCTCGGTAGCGCTCGGGTTCGAAGCGTCCGTCACGGTCAGTGCGACAGAGAAGGTGCCTCCCATGTAGGTGTTGCTCGGGTTCTGTGCGTTAGAATCGACGATGCCATCGTTGTCGAAGTCCCATGCCCAGGTAGCCACACCAAGCGGATCAGAGCTGAAGCTGCTGTCGGTGAAGGTAACGGCAAGCGGCGGCACGCCAACAGTCGGCGAGGCCGAGAACTCAGCAAAGAGACCAGCGCTTGGAGTGTAAGTCACACCACCGTTGAAGACGCGCGGGCTGAAGACCAAGCCCGAGAACAGGCCGGAGGTCAGCGAACCGAGGTCGATCTGCAGGTCCGCGTTGCTGTAGCTCTGGTTGGTTCCGTCACCGCGGGTGCAAGACATGCCAACGCCGTTGAACATGATCGCGACGCCGTAGACACCGGGAGTGACAACGAATGGTGTGTTCATTGTCGCAACGGTTGGCACGCCAGGGCCATTGGAGACGAAGGAGGCCGAAGAAGAGACCAATGTCCAAACGGCTGGATTGATCTCGTTGCCGATGTATGTGCCACCAGCGGCCGTCATGTAGACGTCGATCGTGCCTGTCCCCACCTCGGCGCTCAGCTCGAAGGCCGAGATTCGGATCGGGTTCGTGACCGTGAAGTCCATCTGGTTAGTGTAGCCGGCGAAGCCGCCGTTGCCACCCAGGTACAAGGTGGAGAGAGTCGTCGTCTGCGCGTAGGCACTCGTTCCGGCGAGAGTAAGGGCCGCGAGGCCAGCAATTGTCTTGATGAGGTTCATCGTGTTGATATGAGATGGGAGAGCGAAGACGCCCTCAATGCGCGAGACCTGTATGGACAGGCAGGATCATGCTGCCGAGCGCCGTGTGCCAAGAACTGGCAGCAGCAAGAGAGCAAGACCCGAGGGGTAAGAAGCTGTTGCCTGTCCCTCGGCGGAGGCCAAGAGATTCGGACTACAGAGCAGTGGGAGTGAAACGCGCGATGTCATGGCAAGTCCTGTCAATCCGTGGTCGTAGGACCGCGGAACATCACGGTTCACCTCGTTCACGCGTTTCGCGGCCGTGGCACGCAACAGAAACCCGAATTCCAGCTTGTTCTTTCACCGAA
>JAAETI010000982.1 GCA_024228555.1 bacterium
GGGCCAATCGTTCGGGGAGGGTGTCGAGGATCTGTGGGCTTCCCCTGAAACCGTGGAGGGTTTCTGTTTGGGGTTTGAACGTTCTCATGGTGGTTGGGTTGGTGTCGATTTGGGTGGGGTTGTGGGTCCAACGAATCCCGGTTCTGGGTCGCTGAGAGGATCTGGGGGCCGCTCACGCGGCTCGATCGCCGGTCTGGGTGGCTCTGTGGGCTTGGAGCTGTTCGTAGGCCACGGGTGGGAGGCCCTCGCAGCTGGAGTGCCGGCGGCGGGTGTTGTAGGCGTCGATGAACCGGGCAACAGCCCGCCGGGCCTGGTCTTTGGTGGCGAAGGTATTGCGAGACAACAGCTCCCACTCCAGGGTCGAGTTCCAGCTCTCAGATGCGGCGTTGTCCAACGCGGAGCCGACCCGGCCCATCGACTGGGTCACCCCGAGATTGTTACACGCTGTGGTGAACAAGTCGCCGACGTATTCGCCGCCCTTGTCGGAATGAAAGATCACTCCGTCGACGTCGCCACCGCGGACCGCAGCAGCCATACACAACGCAGCCTTGGCGACCGCGGAATCGTGGTGCTCGCTCATGGCGAAACCTGGCAGCCGCCTCGATCCGAGGTCCAACACGATGGCCAGGTAGAGCTTGCCTTGCCCGGTGGGGATCTCGGTCAGGTCTCCACACCAGCGTTGGTCAACCGGCCCTGTCGAATAGTCGCGTTTGACGAGGTCCGGGATCGGCGCTGCCGCCTTGTCCGGGCGGGTCAACGACCGGCGCCGGCGTTTCGGGGACCGGCCAGCCAGGCCCTGACGGGCCATTGACAAAGCAACGGTGTTGACCGACACCGACCACCCATCCACGGCCAGGTCTTCCCACACCCTCGGCGACCCATAGGTGCCCGGCGTGCCACCGGAGTCATCAAACGACGCCTTCACCGCCCCATCCAGCTCAGCCCGACGCCGCTCACGTTCGGTCGGCTCTCGGTTGAACCACTTGTAGAACGTCGACGCCTTGACATCGAGCCACCGGCAACACTTCGCGTGGGCCACACCATGATCGGTCCTCTGGGCGGCGATAAACGATGCCACACTCATCGCGTTGCCTCCTTGACCCACAGGACCACGGATCGCTTGAGGACATCACGCTCCATCCTCAGCTCCGCGTTCTCTCGCTCGAGCTGGCCCAGACGGGCCCGCTCATCAACGGTCAAGCCCTCAGACTCGCCCCGCTCGATCCGATCCTTTTTGACCCAGTTACCCAACGTGCCGGGATGAATCCCCAAATCCTCGGCGACCTGAGCAACCGGTTTGTGGGTCTCCCGGACAATCCGCACCGCGCCCTCACGGAACTCCGGGTCGTACTTCCTTCGCACTTCTGACATGACATCACCTCATAGTGGATCTCTCCACACTTCGAGGGGATGCCCAAGGGTCGCATTGGTTGTGTCGAGGTCGCGCCATTGCAGCCCAGCGAGTTCACCGCGGCGGTTGCCGGTGTAGGCGGTGAGGTGAAGGGTTGTGTAGTGCCGCTTGGTGGCCGTGTGA
>JAAETI010000983.1 GCA_024228555.1 bacterium
AGGCGGCGGGAGGCAAGACCTTCGAAGAAGGCGTCGATGCGGTTTTTCATTTGGGCTTCCGAGACGACTCGGCGGTCCATCATGTCGGACTCGATGAACAGGCTGGGAAGGCCGGTTTTCTCGGTCAGGTAACGGCGGCTATCGGCGAGGCCGGTGGAAACCGTGCGGCATGACTTGATCGGGTGGTAGATGACACCGTCCAGGCCGTATTGCTCGGCTTGGGTGGCGATCATACGATCGGTGTGGAACATGCTGTCCATGGCGTCGCGGACTCCGATGAGCACGCCCTCTGCCAGGCTTTCGATGGGCTTGTCCAGGTCGTACTGGAAACCCGTGTTGGTGCCGCCTGAAGCGAACCAGAGGTAGCTCGAGTTCACGAACGTGCCACCCCATTCGGAGAAGAGCTCGTTGAAGCGGCGGAAGATCGGGTAGCAGGGAACGCCGACGAAGAAGAGGCGGTAGACCTCTTCTTTGTCCAAGGTGCCGATCGAGTTGGCGGCCTTGTATTCCATCTCCTCGACCAGGCGGTCGAAGTATTCGGCGCCTTCTTTGGTGCCGCGGAAACCGTTGGCGACTCCGAGGAAGATCGTGCCGTCGGTGAGCGCGTTGAAGAGCGTGGGGGCGGCTGCGTTGAGTTCGATGACGCGCTTCCAGCCGGCGCTCATACGGTTGGCGTAACCGAGCACTTCGCGGAACCTGTCGATGTCGAACTTCTTGTCGGTGACCTTCTCGCAGAGCTTGATGAGCTCGCGCAATTGGGTTTCCACGTACTTGCAGTCCGCCTTGAAGTCGGAGCTGCC
>JAAETI010000984.1 GCA_024228555.1 bacterium
CCACCCTCGCTGGCACCGCGACGGCAACGGCAGGCTCACGATCTGGGACTTCCGCTTCACGATGACAGTCGACTGCGAGGACGGCGCAGGTAACACGACAGTAGAAACCGTTACGCCGGAGTTTCGCAAACACAAGAAGTCGGTTCCGCCCTATACCCGCGACATCGGTTCATTCCAGGTGAGCTAGATGTAAGGCACCCACCCCTGATCAATCGGGATGTCCGCCTCGAGCACCGGGAAGACCGCTATCTCAAACCGGTTGCCACCGGGCTTGGCGAGTTCCAGGCTCGCCGATGCGATCAGAACGACCACGAGGAGTAGGGGAACCATCATCAGCATGATGCGTCGAGTACGCATGATGCTCCCTCCTGTTATGTCCGGGACCCACAATCCGGACTTGCCGGTTGGGAACCCGGAGTCTGCGCTGAGGAGGGCCTGGATGCGGCATCAGAACCCGCCGCGGCATATGTTCATCGTGAGGTGTCGCCAGCGGCCTGGCTAGAGGCGTCTCAAAGGGACTGCGAAACGCTCGTCAGCCGCAAAGGTCGAGCATTGCCTCGAGGGCGATGGAGATGGCGGCTTCGATGCAAGCGTTGTAGTCGACCAGCGCAGCCGGTGCTCCGGGCTGGCTGATCGTGGGACAAACGGTCCCTGCGCGATGACCGAGGGCACCCGCAAGATGGAACAGCAGGCTGGATTCCATCTCCATGTTCAATGCCCTGCGCCCGGCCACGTTGATCTCGGCCAGGGTGCGCTTGATGTCCGGCACGGTGTTGACCAGACCGTCTATGTAGCGGCTCGAAGGACCGTAGAAGCCAGGCGATGACACGGTGATGCCCGACTCGAACCGAACCCCCGCTTGCTCGGCGTGGTGGGTCAAGGCGGCGCTCACCTGCGAGTTCGCCCGCGTCGCATAGACAGGCAGTCTCCGCGAGAACCTCATTGTCGAGCCGACGGCCTCGCCAAGCAACCGTTGCGCCTCGTCCTCAATGTCCCCCACGATGCCGTCATCAGCAGGCGTCTCGTAATACAAGCCGGTGCTGTCGAGCCCCAACGCATATTCTGCGTTGCACAGCGTGCCTGCAGCCACATCCGGCTGCAGTCCCCCCGAAGTTCCAATTCGGATGATGTCTAGCGGTTCGGTGCCGGGGCGGCGCAAACCTGTCGCTAGATCCATACCGTGGGCGGCGTCCAGTTCGATCATGGCGATTTCAACGTTGTCAGTGCCGATGCCCGTGCCGACGACAGACATGGCCACTCCGTGATACTCACCGGTGAGCGTCACGTACTCCCGGTTCCGTGCTTCGTAGTCCACCGATGAGAAACGTTGTGCCACCCGATACGCACGGTCGGGGTCACCCACCAGGAAGATGCTCCCGGCAATCTCATGAGGAGCGATCCCGAGGTGGTAGAGGCGCCCCTCATCGGTAACAACAATCTCGGATCGATTTGGCATCACTTCCATTGTCCCAGATCGGTCCGCTTCTACCCGCCAATCTGTGACCACGTCTTGTCGGTCTCGATGGTGGCCGTGAGGAACGCCGCCATGATCGCCCGGTCCTCGAGCTCGATGATATGTGCGTGCTCCCAATCTCCCGCTTCGTAGGCGATAACACCGCGCAGGACCTCACCCATGATCCCGCCATGAGAAGTGATGGCATCCACAATCTCCGGCGACAGGGGCAGGCTTCCCAGAGCTTGTTGGGCGGGTACGTCGAGGAGCGCTTCGATCACCGAGAACAACCCAACGATGTGGAATCGTTGCACGTCGGGTCGACCGAGATCCCCGGCAAGCGTCTCGCAAACACCTGCACGAATCATCGCGGTGCGGGTGAGCTCGGCCGGCTTCTTGTTGAGGCCCGACATGCTCATCATCCCAACCCACGAGACGATCTTCTTGGTACCAACGAGCATGACCGCTTCCTGGATGGACCCGAGAGGTCGCGGCAGCGAGTATTGGGCAGAGTTGACGATTTTCAGGATCCGGTAGCTCAGCGAGACATCCCGTCGAATCACTTCAGCAATGTCGTTGATCTCCGCTTCCTGATCCTGAAGCAGCGTTATGAGTTCTAGTGATGCGAGCTGGTCGTCGGGTACTCGTGTCTTGCGAAACGCATCGGGACGGCTCAGAAACGAGCCCTGAAAGTGGTCGAAACCCAGCTTGGTTGCACCCCGGAGCTCCTCGTAGCTGCCAACGCCGTCGGCAATCAAGGTGACCCGTGCTGTCTGCAGCACGGAAATCTGCTTGGCGAAGGAAGGTCCACCGGCGAGACCGACATTGATCCTGACCGCATCGGCGAGGCGCAGCAGCGGGTGCAGCTGCAGATTCGTTGTCAGATCATCAAGCAGGATCCGAAACCCTCGCGCCCGGAGCTTTTCGACTGCCGGGACAGTCTCCGGTGAAGGGTCCACCTCCGAGCCGAGGACAAGCATGACCTGTTCCGGAGTGAGCTGTGGGGGAAGCCCCGATTCGAGAATCGCTTGTGACAATGTCAGGTAGACGGGTTTTTCGGCGCTGATTCCATCCAAGTCAATGGGGACAAACGAGTTGGCCAGGAGCCGGTTGGCGCCATTGTCGTCGTCCGCCTCTAGTTCTGAGATGGGCCCATCTCCCAGGACGATCTCGTAGGCAACGACCTCGAGTGCGCCGTCAAAGACGGGTCTTCGCACAATTGCAGCATTCCGCGCTGAATCGATGCGAGCGGAAATCTCAGCGAGACGGTCATTGCCTCGAGATTCTCGAGATCGCCCGTTGCTTCCCTTCAGCCTTGCTACTGAATTCTTCCGGCTCCGAATCATGGTGTCTGTGTACCCGGCGCTGACTGATTCACCCGCGGGGTCGGGTGGTTGACACCTACCTGTCGGAAGGATCACAACCAAATGAAGTGCCGCAAATCGATGTTCTGAGAAACCAGTCGCTTGATATGTGAGTAAATACTCACCTATTGTTTTGGTTGTGGACGAGATATTCAGAGCACTCGATGATCCCGGCAGAAGACTGCTGTTGGACCGGCTGTTCCAAGAAGACGGGCAGTCGCTTGCGGAACTGTGCGAGTACCTCCCCGAGATGACACGCTTTGGAGTGATGAACCACCTCCGGGTCCTTGAGGAAGCGAGTCTCGTTACCACCCGCAAGGTTGGGAGACGCAAACTCCATTACCTCAACCCGGTCCCAGTTCGTCTCGTACATGACCGGTGGATCTCGAAGTTCACTGAACCGGCAATCAACTCATTGACCGCAATGAAGGCCCACCTGGAAGGAACCCTCCCCGTGGAAACACCCGTCCCCTCACACATCTATCAGACCTACATCCGCTGCGAACCCGAAGCGGCCTGGGAAGCCATTGTCGATGGCAATGTGACCGTGAAGTACTTCTATGGTCAGCGGGTCGAGTCGACTTGGGAAGTCGGTGCTCCGATCCGCTACGTTGACCTAACCGGGGCGGTAGTCGCCGACGGAACCATCGTCGCCATCGATGCACCCAACCGCGTTGAGATGACCTTTCACCCAAGGTGGGATCCTGGCCTGGAGGCCGAGGGGCCAGCGCGTACCGCTTGGATCGTCGGTCGTGTTGGCGATCTCACCACAGTCACGGTCGAGTATTACGAACTCCCGACCGACAGTGCCCAGGCTGCCGACTTCATGGCGGGTATCCCCTACATCGTCGCAGGAATGAAGACCTTGCTCGAGACCGGATCCCCTATCGACGGTGATTGAGGAGTCCAGTCAGAAAGGCTCGTCATCTACTCAGATTGACCGCTTGATCCGCGTTGTGGTCAATCGAGGCGAGAGAGATAGGCTGTCACCACACTGAGAGGAGTCCTTGATGGGTCAGCTAGCGGGCAAGACAATGTTCATCTCGGGAGGCAGCCGTGGCATCGGGCTTGCCATCGCCAAGCGGGTCGCCGCTGACGGTGCGAATGTCACCCTGATCGCCAAGACATCGGAGCCCCACCCAAAGCTGCCCGGTACGGTCTTCACTGCTGCCGAAGAGATCGAGGCGGCCGGAGGCAAAGCGCTCCCCATCGTTGGTGATATCCGCTTCGATGACCAGGTTGACGCCGCCGTAGCCGCAACCGTCGACAGGTTCGGTGGCATCGACATGTGTGTGAACAACGCATCGGCGATCGCCCTGCTCAACACCGAAGCACTATCCATGAAGATGTACGACCTGATGCAGGACATCAACACCCGCGGCACTTACACGGTGTCTCGGGCTTGCATCCCCTACCTGAAGAAGTCCGACAACCCGCACATCCTGACGTTGAGCCCACCGCTCAATATGAAACCTCATTGGTTTGGTAACCACGTTGCCTACTCCATCGCCAAATACGGTATGAGCATGTGCACCCTTGGCATGGCCACGGAATTTGCCGCCGACGGCATCGCCGTCAACAGCTTGTGGCCACGAACGATCATCGCAACTGCCGCGGTGCAGAACCTCCTCGGCGGCGATGAGGCAATGCGCCGCTCCCGGAGACCAGAGATCCTCGCCGACGCTGCCTATGAGGTCATGACCCGACCCAGCCGCGACAATACCGGCAACTTCTATCTCGACGATGAGGTCCTCGCCGAGGCAGGAATCACGGACCTGTCCGAGTACTCCTTCGGCGATGACACCGAGCTGCAGCGCGACATATTCCTCGACGAGTAGCGACAACGGCCTCAGCCGGCGCAGCGCGCGTAGGCGGAACCCTGGGCACGCCGGATGTCAAGGTGAGCACACAACTGCCGATGGATAGGAGAAGGCCGCCGTCTTGTTGCGCCCAACATGACACTGTCGACGGTGCACCCCAGCGTGGGTAGGTGCTCTGGAGCAGGATTGCCAAGGCGCGTACGATGGCGGCACGGCGATTCGGAACTCCAACTGCAGATGCGGTGCTTGGTAGTTGGCCACCTCCGAATCGACGACACGGCGAGTGCCGGTAGACCATGAGGAGAACTGATATGGAGCAATCAGCAAGCGGAGATCTTGCCAGCGAGGTTGCCGAGATATGGGCTGAGGTGCTGGGGGTTGACAACGTAGATCCCGACGCAAACTTCTTCGACCTCGGGGGCCACTCGCTACTGGCTATCCGGGTCATGGCGCGCGTCGAAGAAAGGTTGGGGATCGATGCTCCCCTGGTATCGCTCTTCCAACACCCGACGCCTGCCGATTTCGGCGCTCACTACTCGGCTGGCCCGGACACGGCCACCCCGGTACCGGTGAACCCGGAAACACCGCTCACAGCGCCGATAGCGCCGTCACATAACCTCGACGAGATCCTTGCGCAGTTGGACCGACTCACGGACGACGAGGCTGCCCAACTTCTCGCGATCCTGGAGGATGACGCCGGCGGGTATCCGTCGTGAGCAGGGGTCGGGGCGGCACTGATCACCCGCTCAACGGGGAACTGACGAGCTACCTGTCGCGCCTCGCCAACAACATCGACCCGAACGACCGGGCGAAAGTGGCCGACCGGCTGCGAACTCGGCTCAGCCATCGCCCCCGATCGCTCGCCCGCGCACAGACCATCGCCGCCTCGATTAGGGGATTGCGGGCCGCCGAGCAGGACACCATCCTGTCGCTACTCCGAAACCGCAAGCCATCGAAGCCGATGGAGCAGATGGCTGAAGAGGTTGGCGGGCTGGACCTGTCAGAGCGCAACCGGGTCCTCGACGCGTTGCACAAACGCACGCGAGCACATCGCAACCTGGAACCAGGGCAATCGGGCCACCCGCTGTCACCTGCTCAACAACAGCTGTGGTTCCTCGACCAACTCCACCCTGGCAGTTCCTTTTACAATGTCGCCTCAACCCATCGCCTCCGCGGACCGCTCGACGTTTCGACCTACATCAATGCCGTCCTTGCGGTAATCGACCGGCACGAATCGCTGCGAACCCGATATGAGTCAACCGGCGGGGTGCCTGCCCAGCTGATCGACCCGCCGGGTGAGGCGCTCTTCCAGCGAGTGGACCTTTCCGCCTTGGCTGCTGATGACCGCGAAACCGAACTCAGTTTGCTCATCGACTTCGAGGCAACCCGGCCCTTTGACCTCACCAAGGGCCCGATCTGCAGGAACAGCCTCATCCAGATGGCAGAGGACGACTGGGTCCACATCCAGGTCACGCACCACATCGCCACGGACAACTGGTCATACGACATCATCCACGACGAGATCGCCGAACAATATCGCGCTGGGGTCGACGGCCGCGCCGTGCTGCGAGATCCCCCGCCAATCCAATATCGGGACTACGCGTTGCGGAAACGACGCGAAGCCGATGATGGGACGTTTGATCGACAACTTGATTTCTGGGAAACAGAGCTGGCCCAACCACTGCCCATCGTCGAGTTCCAACCCGACTTCCCCCGACCGGCCGTGCAAACCAACGCAGGTGGCAAGACGGGGTTCACGATCGACAACGGGGCCGCGGCACTGCTTGGTGAGCTGGCCGAACGGCTCGCAGTCACCCCGTTTACGGTCAGCTTCGCCATCTTCAACGCATTCGTACATCGCCAGACCGGGGCCGAGGACATCGTCGTCGGCGTGCCGACGGTGGGGCGGCACAAGCTCGACGAGGAACCTGTTGTGGGCTACTTCATCAACAGCGCCGCGATCCGGACCACGGTCGCGGGGGATCAGACCCTGGAGGAACTCGTTCGGTCGGTCCAGGCGGCCATGCTCGATATCTACGCCAACCTCGAAGTACCGTTCGACCACGTGGTCAGGCGCATCAAGCCGGAGCGAGACCCCAGCCGATCTCCGGTCTTCCAGATGCTGTTTCAACACTTCGATGGCCACCCGAATGATGGGCTGCAGCTCCCCGGAATCGACGTCACATACATCGACGAGGAGGACTACGCGACCTCCAAGCATGACTTCGAGATCGATATTCACACCATCGGCGGGGTGATCGAAGGAGACATCGGATACAACGCTGACCTGTACACGAAGGAAACTGCGGAGCAAATCGCAACGAACTACCGCATCTTCATCAATGAGATCCTCGCCAATCCTGCTCAACCCGTTGGCGACATCCCAATGATGACCAGCACCGAACGAGACCGGATACTCAACAACTTCGCCGGCGGGCTTGTGACGCACGGATCTGGCACGCCATTCGAGCTGATCAATAAGCGGGCGGTTGAACAGCCTGACGATGCGGCCGTTGTTCACAACGACGAGAGTGTCTCCTATCGCGAACTGATGGATCGGGTCGGGTACATTCAAAACCAGTTCTCGGCTGCCGGCCTCGAGCCTGGGGCACGTGTCGCGCTGCTGGTGGAGCGCAACAGCGACGCCATCGCGGCCATGGTCGCGTCACTGGCCGGCGGTCACCCGTACATCCCGATCGACCCGCAGTTACCGCGCGACCGGATCACCTGGATGCTCGAGGATGCTGCTCCTCACCTGCTCGTCACGAGTCGACCCGGAGTGAGTGCCGATTTTGATGGTCCCATCGTCCAATTATCTAGCCTGCCCACCGCCACACCGGTTCCGGGCTTCACAGTCGAGCCCCATCAGGTGCATCCCGATGATCCTGCGTACATCATCTACACCTCGGGCACATCGGGACGTCCCAAAGGAACGGTTATCTCCCATGGAGCGCTCAGTGCGCTAATGCACTCCTCGGCCGAGGTCTATGGGCTCACGCGTGATGAGCGCCTGTTGCAGTTTCACTCCTTCTCGTTCGATGCGTCCGTTGAAGAGATCTTTGTACCGCTCGGTACAGGTGCCACTCTGGTTCTGCGCACCGACGACATGCTTGGGTCGGCCCGTCGACTCCTGCGCGCTATCGACGACAAGCACGTCACCGTGGCCTTCTTTCCTACCGCCTTCTGGCACGAGATCGCCACAGAAATGATCGCGGCGGAACTCCCAACACCAGACTGCCTGCGACTTGTTGCGATCGGCGGTGAGGCCGCAGCCCCAGAACTCGTCGCGCAGTGGAGGAGTCTCTACGACGGAGCGCTTGAGCTGTTCAACGGCTACGGGCCGACCGAAGTCACGGTGGACTGCGTGGTTGCCAACCTCAGCCAGATTTCGCAACCTGGGTTTCGATCCGTGACGATCGGGCGACCGATGCCGACAGTGCGCGCACTTGTGCTCGACGCCCGACAGCAGCCGGTACCAATCGGGGTGCCCGGCGAGTTGTACCTCGGCGGACCCCAGGTTGGCAACGGCTACCTCAACCGACCCGAGTTAACCCTGGAACGCTTTGTCGAGGACCCCGTCACAGGGGAAGGGACTGTCTACAGAACCGGTGACCGTGTGGCGTGGCAACCTGACGGGAACCTCGAGTTCCTCGGCCGGCTCGACCGGCAGGTCAAGATCAACGGACACCGTATCGAACCCGCAGAAGTCGAGGCCGCGTTCCTTGCTTGCGCAGCAGTCTCTCAGATAGCTGTCATTCCTGAGGAAAAGAACGGGCAGCTGCAACTGGCCGCCCATGCGGTCGTTACGGATTCAAACACAAGCGCACAAGAATTGGTTCGCATCATCGCTGCCCAACTGCCGGCATACATGGTCCCGGCACGCGTCGAACTCTCTGTCGAGCTACCGCGTGGGGCTGGAGGGAAGGTCGATTTGCGGTCCCTCAGCGATCGGCCGCAACCCGATATGAACCGCTCGATAGTTGCTCGCCGTCTTGCTGCAGCGCCGCTGTCCTTCGCCCAGCGGCGCATGTGGTTCCTCGACCAGCTTTCCCCGGAACAGACGACCTACCTGGTCTCTGCGGCAATCCGGTTGGAGGGCACTCTCGATCACCACTCTCTACAGGAAGCCTTTGATGCCGTCGTTCGCAGGCATGAAGTCCTGCGCACCAGGATCGTCGCCAAGGCGGGCATCCCGCAACAGATCGTCGAACCATTTGGCCGGCAGGCAATCACCTTCCACGACCTACGTCGGCTCGGGACCGACGCAGCACAGGACCGTGCCGAAGAGATCATGGCCACCGACGAGGAACGACCGTTCATCCTTTCGGATGAACCGACCCTGCGGCTGTCACTCATCCAGATCAGCAGCCGGGAGCACATCGTCTTGGCCGTCGCACACCACATCACCTTCGATGCGGAGTCGTTCGAGGTGCTCTGGACCGAGATGGCCTCCGCCTATTCGGCCATCACCGCCGGCGAGACACCCGAGCTGCGCGGTCTACCGTTTCAATACTCGGACTATGCGGCATGGCAGCGCGATGCCTACGAATCCGGCGCGATGCAAGATGACCTCGACTATTGGGCACAGCAGCTCGCTGCGCCATTGCCGACAACCCCGCTCCCGGCCGATCGAACTCGCCCGAACGGGCCAAAGGGCAACGGGGGAAGCCACGTCGTCAGCCTCGACCCCGGAGTCTGGAGACGCCTTTCCCGACTTGCTCAAGAGGAAGGTGCGACACCGTTCATGGTGCTTGCCGCCGGTGTTGCCACATTGCTTCATCGCATTTCCGGAAGCACTGACGTCATTGTTGGAATGCCCGTCACAGAACGCGAATCGACCGACACCGAACATCTGATCGGCATGTTTGTCAATATGTTGCCAATTCGATTGGGGCTAGACGCCGACTCGAGCTTTGCGACGGTTCTTGACGACGTCCGCGATCAAGTCTTTGCGACCCTGCAGCATCGGCGTGTGCCATTTGAGGTGTTGGTTGAAACGGCCGACGTCGAGCGCGACCCCGGCCGTTCACCGTTGTTCCAGGTGGCATGTGCCATATCCGCCGCCGACGGGCACCCGGAGTTCGCGGACCTCAGGGCAACCCACCTTCATGAGGGTGGCTCAGACATCGAGAACTCCAAGTATGAGCTCACTATCTATGGCTTGCCGGATGCTGCCGGTGATGAAATGGAGATCAGCTTCGAATACAGAAATGATCTCTACTCGCCGGAGACCATCAACCGCCTCGGCGATGTCCTGCGCAACCTGTTTGAAGCGGCAGCCGAAGCCCCCAACACCCCGATCGGACACCTGGACACGATTGATCCCCTGACCAAGCAATGGCTCGAAAACACGCTCAACGCCACCACAAGACCGTACCCGGCGCGGCGCACCATCCCGGACGTGTTCCGCGAGATTGTCGCCAGACACGGCGCCAAGACGGCCATCCGTGACGAAACCCGCTCGCTGACATACACACAACTCGCCGCCGAGGCGGAGTCGCTGGCCGCAACGATGCGCAGCCATGGAGTCCGCACCGGAGACAGCGTCGGGCTGCGTCTGGATCGGTCGCTCGAGCTGGTGACGGCAATGCTTGCGACTCTCAAATTGGGAGCTTGCTACGTACCGCTCGATCCCTCCTACCCGCCAGAACGCATCGAGTTCATGGAGCAGAACGCTCGGATCCGGGCAACCGTGGCCCACCGCGGCGGCCGATTTGTAGTTGCCGAGGTGGACTGCACAGAACCTGCATTCATTGCGCCGGTGCCGGCCTACGTCATGTACACCTCCGGGTCGACCGGTCGTCCCAAGGGGGTAGTCATCCCCCACCGAGCCATCCTGCGTCTCGTCAAGAACACAACCTATGTTGCATTGGGCCCGCAAGACGTTGTTGCACACGCCTCCAACGCCTCGTTTGACGCGGCTACCTTTGAGATCTGGGGAGCACTGCTCAATGGAGCCACGATCGCGATTCTGGATCGTGACACAGCTACCTCGCCGTCCGGTCTCGCTGCAGCGCTACCTCGGCTCGGCGTGACCACAATGTTTGTCACTACAGCATTGTTCAACGCCATTGCTCGCGAGCGGCCCGGAGCCTTTGCCAGCGTCACCAACCTGATGTTCGGGGGTGAAGCAGTCGACGCCGCCGCGGTGCGACGGGTGCTGATGGCTCGACCTCCGAGCAAACTGATTCACGTGTACGGACCTACCGAGTCGACAACCTTCGCATCGTGGCACCTGATCGAATCTGTGGGCGAAGACGCCAGGAGCGTTCCCATCGGGCTCCCAATCGCCAACACAACACTGCACATCCTTGACGCAAATATGGACGTGGTTCCAGTCGGGGTCGAAGGTGAGCTCTACATTGGTGGGGACGGCTTGGCCGATGGCTACCTCGGAGACGCAGCGCTGACGGCATCACGTTTCGTCCCCGATCCAATCGCCGGCTTCGGACGCCTCTATCGAACCGGGGACATCGCTCGACGAGACCAGTTCGGAGATATCGAGTTCGTTGGCCGTGCCGATCGCCAGGTCAAGCTACGCGGCTTCCGGATCGAGCCGGGCGAGATCGAGAGCCACTTGCGGAACGACCCTGACGTCGCCGAAGCTCTCGTCCGGGTGTGGGACCGCCCCGGGGACACCAGACTGATCGGGTACGTGGTTCCCGCAGTTCCGGACCTGGCTGCCTCTACCGTCAAAGACAGGCTGCACCGGTTGCTGCCCGGTCACATGGTCCCGGCCCACATCGAGATGATCTCAGCTGTGCCCAGAAACCCCAACGGAAAGATCGACCTGGACGAGCTGCCACTTCCAAAGCTAAACCAGCAGGCCTCCTTCGACCGTCCGGTCGATCCTCGCACCAAACGGATCGCCGCCATCTGGGAGCGAGTGCTCGGCGTCGAGCGGGTGGGATTGAGTGACAGCTTTTTCGATCTCGGTGGCCACTCCCTTCTCGCCGTTGAACTCATGGCGGCAGTGGAGCACGAACTCAACGTTCGTGTGCCCCTCTCTCTGTTGTTTGACGCCCCAACGCTCGCCCAATTCTCCGGAAGAGTCACCGCGAGGACCCCGGCCAGGACACTGCCGCAGCTGGTGGTGCCGATTCGCTCCGGCTCCGACGGCAATCCACTCTTCTGCATACACCCGGGCGGAGGCAACGTGTTCGTCTATGAGCCGATGGCGCGTCACCTCCACGAGGGGCAGCGGGTGCTGGGGATTGAAGCAAGCGGGGTCGACGGAATCGGAGAGCCGCACCGATCTATCGAGGAGATGGCCGCTGAATACGTTGAGATCATGAAGCGGGTACAGCCGGCTGGTCCCTATCAGCTGGCGGGATACTCGCTCGGGGGATTGATCGCGTACGAGACGGCGCAGCAGCTCCGCTCCCGTGGAGAAGAGGTCTCGATGTTGGCGCTGCTCGACACCTACTTCCCGCGCGATGCCGGCTGGTGGTCGGAGCTGGCAGGGTCAATTACCAAGTCGCGTGGCCGCGGGTTGGCTGGTGCTTCCGAGGCGCTCTACGACGTCTGGTTGAGCGTCCGTGAGGCACTCGGCAGAATGCGGCATGGGATCAAGTGGAACTGGTTGCGGGCGTGGCGCCGACCCATTCCACCCGTGTTGGCGGGCAAACGATTGACCCACATCGGGCTCGCCGCGTACCGACAATATGTGCCCGCGCCCTACGACGGCGCCATCCTCTTTTTCCGGGCGACCGGTGCCGACGGGAAGGCGAAGGACAGGCCGGATTTGACCTGGCGTGAGGTGGCCGATGTCGAGCGCATCGATGTTTGCGGGGAGCACACCGGCTCGGGATCGATTGTCGAGGACCCTTACGTTGGTGCGATTGCCACGGAGTTGAGCAAACGTCTTCAGGGTACGTTATGAGTGTTGAGGTCGACGTCTTCGACATCGACCTCAACGAGGTTCGACCCGAGCCTGCGTCGCTTTCCCGCAAGGAGCTCGACCGGGCCTCCCGGTTCGTGAACGAAGCCGACCGCAACCGGTATCTCACCGCCCACACGTGGCTACGCCGAGTGCTCGGCGAGGCAACTGGCACCGCTCAACAAGACCTCGTGTTCGAGGAAGGTCGCAATGGCAAGCCGCACTTGGCTCATCCCGTTGGCGAACTGACCTTCAGCCTGGCACGCACGAACGAGCACGCCGTGCTTGCGATCGGATGCGGAGCCGCGGTCGGCGTCGACATCGAATCTGCGGAGCAGGTGGGCCTTGATCCCCGGACCATGGAGCGGGTGCTCACCCCGGCAGAACAGAGGTGGCTCGCAGACCAGGACGACACCCAGCTGTCATTCCTGCGGTTGTGGGTTCGGAAGGAAGCGCTGTTCAAGGCACTGGGAACAGGGATAGGCTCCGATTTCGCACAGACCAGCCTGCAGGGCGAAAGCCCGGTTGGCTGCGGGGCTCACCTCGTTTCCGATATCGACCTCGGAGACGGGCTGTTGGCGGCAATCGCGACGAGCCCGGACTGCAGCACCCGTGTCGCCGGGAGACCGCAACAGGAGGTGCGGCAGTGAACGTCACGGCGGTACTGCATTATTCGCGGTTCTACAGGAGCCACAAGGGAAGGCTGGCGCTGGGTATGACCCTGTCGCTGTTGCAGTCATTTCTGCTGTTGCCTGTCCCGATCCTGGTCGGAGTCGCGATCGATCAATCAATACCCGATGGATCGACCCGATCATTGGTTCTGTTGGGGACAGTGATCGTCCTGCTCACAGCCCTGAGCGCGCTGGTATCGGTGTGGGCCAGTGCAGTGACCTCTGGGGTTTCCACAGATGCTGTGGCCGGCCTTCGTTCCTCTTCGATCGAACGACTGATGGGGATGTCTCGCAAGGCCTACTCGACCTCGAATCCCGGCTCGGTTCACGACCAGGTCGTGCACGAAAGTGAGCGTGTTCAGGATATGGCGAGTGCCGTGCTTGATCAGTTCCTGCCAGGAACGGTCCTCATCATCGGCTTGGCCGCCGTCCTGGCAAGCCTCAACCTCCAGATCATGTTTGTGACGTTCGCCTTCGCCCCGGTCATTTACCTGGCCAGCCGTCTGCTCGGCAAATGGGTAGTGCGTCGAATCGACCGCTATCACGGAGCGTTCGAGACCTTCAGCCGCGGAGTCCTGGGAGTGCTGCGGTCGATGGACCTGATCCGCATCCAAGGGGCCGAGGAGATCGAGGTTGCCGAGAAGCAGGCAATAATCGAGGAGCTGAGCGCCGCCAGCAAATCGCGCGATGTCAGCGTGACTGTGTATTTCGTGACCCAGCAGGCTCTGGTGGCCATCGTCGGCTCTGCGGTTCTGATCTTCGGTGGCGTATCGGTGATCCGGGGCAACATGACGCTCGGTGACTTGATCAGCTTCTATGCGGCTTTTGCAATGCTTCGCGGACCGTTGAGCACGCTGGCACAGGAGGCGCCGACGGTGATCGAAGGGCTCCAGTCTCTCGACAGGATCTACCGGCTGGTGGAAACCGAGGAACGCCCCTACACCGGTCGCAGACGAATCGACCTCCACGGTGGAGTCGCGATGCAGAACGTCTCGTTTGGTTATGCGGATGAGTACGTCGTACGGGATATCAACCTGGTGCTTGAACCCGGCACGGTAGTCGGCATAATCGGGCCCAACGGAGCAGGGAAGAGCACCCTGGTTAACCTCGTGCTTGGCTTCTACCGGCCCGACGTCGGCACCGTGGTTGCAGATGGCGAGCCCTACGACAACCTGGACATGTCGCATCTGCGTCACAGCATGGGTGTCGTCCCACAGCAACCGCTCCTGCGGCCGGGATCTGTTCGTTCCAACATCGAATACGGCGGACCCCCGTTGCAAGATGAGGAGATCAACGCCGCACTCGTAGTCGCCGGCGCCCAGACGTTCGTAGCCGATCTCGCCGACGGGATCGACACACCCGTGGGAGAGGACGGGACGTTCCTTTCCGGCGGGCAGCGCCAGCGCCTCGCCATCGCCCGAGCCATTGTGCACCGTCCACCGTTGCTGGTCCTAGATGAGCCCACAAATCATCTCGACCGAGACTCGGTCGGCGTCGTGGTCAAGGCCATCCGAAACGCAGTGCCGGAGGCGGCCATACTTCTCGTCAGCCACCGCGATGAGATACTCCGCGACGTCGACATGCTTCTCGAACTCAAAGACGGTCTGATCGTCAGCACCACCACCGCCGACTCTGCGGTTCCGCTCGAACGCTAGGAACCTCATCGCCGGCAACCTCGG
>JAAETI010000985.1 GCA_024228555.1 bacterium
GTCGGGCCATCTGGCAGAATCCTTTGATGGGATCGGTGACCGGGCTCCACCTCAGCGACCGACACGAACTCTCCAAGCACGCAGTGACTGAGATCGAGTTGGTCGCTGGCGTCGGCGTGGCCGGTGATCCAGGCCGAGACGCCTGGCACTGCTCCTGGCCGCTTCGCTCCAGGTCAGGGCTGATACAGCATCGGCTCCGCAGGCACACTATGCGGCATCAGTTGTCGAGCACTCCCGGCACAGCTCAACCCGGCTTGCTCGTGCCAAGTTGCAGCCGGCTGATCTCATCAGGTGTGCAGGGCCGGCCGACCTCGATTCAGCGCCGGGCGCCAGATGCCACGCCAGACTGGCACCCCGATCTCCCAGTTTGAGGTTCAGGCTAGAAACGTCGATGCCTAGCCGGAGCTCTGTCACCGGAGGCACGGGATCGGGTTTGAGGAGCGCTCGTGCCTGGTCGAGGCGGTCGGACACGCTTTACCCACCAACTCCGATTCCGCGCCAGCTCCATCGGAAAGTGAGGGGCGGCCGTCGAGCAGGCGCGACGCACTCAGGGGGAGTCGGTGGAATTCTGGTGAGGTCGAATTTGATCCAACAATGCACGAGCAGGGAGGCCGGTTCCACCTCCGGAACGTCCTACATCTGCCCACCCACTGCGGTACCACCCGAGCGCTTGGGATACTCGAATACTGTTCGCGGGCGACGCCTGCGTGGCTTCCGTCACCCGAGCCGCGCTGGTGAGCCTGCTGTCGGCCAGCAATGCCGGTCCGAGCGAAGGCTGACTACATCGTCTGTTCGAACTCGTCGAGGAGAGCCAGTGGTTCCTCGAGGTCGAAGCCTTGAAGAACGACTGGAGCGGGTCTCTTGCCCGTGGTTGCCTTGTTGTTGTCCACCGGACCAGAGGGAACCGACTTCGTTCCGCGTCAGGCGGCCAGTGCGGTTTCGGTCCTGCGGATGTAGGCGATGGCATCAGACGAGGTGTCGAAGCGGCGGTCATTGCCATCAATGGTGAAGTAGACGCGCCCTGGGGCGAAGTGCTTGTCGATGCGATGTCCGAGCAGATAGCGAACCATGCATTTCACAGTAGGAACTCGCGGTTGAGGCCGAATCGGGGAAACCCCACTCGATTCGGGGTCGGGCTAGGGGATGGCGAGACATCGCTAGCGCTACTGCTGCTAGCCCCCAAGTATTGAGTCGGGCAGTGAGCCTCCCCCTGCTCAGCAGGTCGTGTCCGCGGGGACTGCAATCCGTTCCTACAGGCCGAATCGATCTACGATCCGAGAGCGAGCAGATTGCGGAGCTGACCACGGGAGGCGAGCAGCAGATGGTTAGACAGGTCCACCGCCGCTATGAGGCGTACGCCGGGTTCGTCACGACACCCCAGTATTTTGACGACAGCCCACAGCAGTTCCTTCAAGTGGCGCCAGCGGGGACAGGCATCCTGCAGCGGGTCAA
>JAAETI010000986.1 GCA_024228555.1 bacterium
CTCGAATGTGTCGTAGATCTCCCCACCGGGGTCGAACCGCGGCGACTCAGGGTTGTCGTCGGCCGAGCGGATCATCACACCCCCCATACCGAGCCCGACCGATGCCACGATGATCACTGCGGCCAGAATCCCCACGTGCCGGCCGACCCAGCTGAAGAACGCTCTCGTCCGGCTATCTATTGATGGATCGCTCATGTATCCCTCGCCACCCTTCGCTTACGCCTCGCGACCTTCCCGGTGGAATGGCCAAGACGGTGCGACGAACGGTAGGAAACCCGCCGGTACCGATCGTCACCCCACGGGGGGATATGGGCTACCCCCCGGTAGGCATCACCGAACGCGACCGCAGGACATCACTGACCGCCTGCTCTGGCCTCTGACGGCTGCTGCTGTTGAGCGATCTGGATCCCGATGAGTCGAGCGACCATGACAACCAGCAGTATCTGACCTGTGACCGCCTCGACCATGGTGAGCGCTCGCGCCGCGCCCGACATGGGCGTGATATCGCCGTAGCCGACTGTCGTCAAGGTCATGTAGCTGAAGTAGTACAGCGAGTCGACGCCCTCATGAGCGAAAGCAAAGGAAGTGGGCTCGAGACCGTAGATGACGTCGTAGACGATCGCGAAGTTGACCCCAACGAAGAGGTAGACGCATAGGGCTCCGAAGATCAGATCGATCGTGATCCGCTCCTGACGGAGCACGTAGGACATGATCAACAATGGTGCGGCGAAGGCATAGACGGACACTGTGGCCCAGGCAGGAATGAGGAGTAGACCGAAGTCGATCACCAAACCTGCCACCGCTAGCGCGAAGAACGCGGCCATCAATGTGAGGTTGATATAGAC
>JAAETI010000987.1 GCA_024228555.1 bacterium
TGTTTGTATGGATTCAGTGGCTGCGACAGTTGAGGTGGGGGTGGTGGGTTCGTCTGTTCGTGTTGTGGTTGAGATGTTGTCGTCTGATGATCTGATCGGTCTCGATTTGGGGTCGGTGGAAGCGATTCTTGGTGAGGTGAGGACTGCGGTTTCGTGTCTTGGTGGTTATGAGGCCGAGGTTGTCGACGCGATCGAGGTGTTGGGTCGTCGGGCCCAACCCAAACCTGCCGACCCGCCGGCCGATAACGACACCGGCGACGAGTCCGGTGGGAACGAGAACGACCAGAACGAAGACGGCAAAGCCAACGATGAGAAGAAGAAGGAGAAGGGGTCTTCTCCGAAGCCTTCTGGGCGTCAGCGTGAGCAGGCTCGTAAGCGTGCGGCTCGGTTGCGTCGGTTTCCCAGGGTGGGTGTTGCTCTCAAGCGTGGTCTGATCAACACCGAGCAGGCCGATCTCCTCACCCGTTCTGGTTTGTCGCAGGACAAGGTCGACGAGCTGTTGGCTGATGCGATGTTGTCCGACTCTGCCGACACGACAAGGGTTGCGGTGCAGCGAGCGGTTCGTGAGGCCAATGAGGTTTCGCCCGAACTGTGGTTGTTGGGCCAGCAGAACGCCCGTCGTTTCTTTTGGGGTGTTGATGAGGAGGGTGATGGGGCGTGGTGGTTCTATCTGCGCGTAGACCCCCTCGTCGGGCAGGCCATTGTTGACAGGTTCGAAACAGCCGAGCGTGCCGAGTGGCAACACAAGGACAAGAACGGCCCGAAGCTCGATCGTCGCACCGGTGCTCAGCGTGGGGCTGACGCGTTCGCTGGCCTGATCCTCAATAACACTTCCAAGGGCACCAAGAAGGGCAAGCCTGGTGGTATGCCCGATTTGGGTGCTCATCTGGTGATCGATGTCGAGAACATGTTGAAGCTGGCATTGGGTGATCGTGGGGCGAAGGCGTGGACGATCAACGGCGCCCAGGTCCCGGCGTCTGAGTGGCAGAAGTTGGTCGATGTGAGGGCTGAGATCTTTGCGTGGGTGCTATCGGCTGACGGGCTCGAGATGAACTTGGGTCGTGGCACACGCAACGCGACCGAGGTTCAGAAGTTCGCGATGGCGATTCGCGATGGGACATGTACCTCCCGTGACTGTGATCGCAGTCCCGGAGCCTGTGATGCTCACCATCTCATCGAGTGGACAGAAGGTCACGGGCCGACCGATGTTGCGCTCATGGCGCTGCAGTGTCCGATCGATCACACCACCATCCACAAGATGGGTGTCAACCTCCAACCCGGCGACGGGCCCGGTGAATGGAAACTCGTCCAGAAACACACCGGCAAGATCGTCAACACCTGGACCAACCACCTACCACCATGGAGATGAGCCCGTCGGGCCTTTGGCCCGGGACGCCTTTCGCCGGCACCGAAGGCACCGGCGAAACGCTTCACAA
>JAAETI010000988.1 GCA_024228555.1 bacterium
CCTGAAAGGCCGGCTCTTCGGACAAGTCACTTCCCGGACCCACCCCCAACACTAGAACCAACCCGGCCCCCTGAACAGGCCAGGCCAACCAACCGCGCCCAAACACCCCAAAAAGCAACCCCTTGACAGAAAGAGGCTTCGTTACTGAGCACTCTCAGATCGGAGCGTTATCGCAACAGAATTGGTTGTCGGGTCGCCCTGGTGCAATAAGGCAGGTCCCGATATGCTGGGTCACATGATCACTGCAGTCAGGCTTGCCGGGATCGTGGTCTTGCTGGTTGTCGCTAGTCGCGAGGCCAAACACGTTCTTGAGGCTGGTCGGGACCAGAGATGGGCCTCTAGGGTCTTCTGGCTGCCAATCCTCGGGCTAGCCGCGGTTGCGTTTGTGATTGTCGCCGGCACGTCGTGGCTCTCGTGGCCGACGCCCTCCCCGGGCACACGCACAGCAGCAATTCTGGCAATTCCGTGGGCGCTCTTGGGCTATGTGGCCTGGCGATGGCGTCACCCTAAAAGCCGCGGCGCCTGAAGCGATGAAGCAGACAGAGAGCGTCAACCGATAGTCACGATCCGTAGCTGGCGAGGGTCGAGACCAGAGCGCACGATGTCAGGTTATGCGGGTAATCCATTCTCGATCCGGGGCATCAGATACAGGCACTTCGCCACGGTCCGTAGCGGACGACCCGCCCGCAGCCGTGCCGCTCTGCTCGGTTTCTGAGCGCGCTCGTTATGACGCATATCTAGTGATCGGGTCGCCGATTGGCGTACCTCGGGCATGGGATTGTTTCCGGATGGGCTACAGCCCATCGCCGGGTGTAATGCGTCGCCGATGGGACTGACCACCCTCAGCGGTCGCGACATCGAGTGACACGTGGTGACGTTTTCACTGTCAGTTTCGTGACGTTGCACACGAGCCAACACCAATGAGTGTTGACAACTCCCTCGAATCATTGCTGCCGCAAGTAGCGGGAAGAAAGAGAGACTTTCGTCTTGGAGCCTGTTCCCCAAGGAGGGAACAGGCTCCAAGGACACGCATCTTGTTGACGCTGCCGGGCCTTAGGGAGAGGGAAATCTCGACAGGTTTCTCAAAACCCGATGCGGGCTGTCATGCAGGTTGGGTTACAGTCGTCGGGTGTGAATTCGATCGTGTCTGCGAAATCCACGCCTTCCCTGTTCGGATGCGAAATCGTGATTGTGACGTCGTGATCCCCCGCGGACAGTTCCCAGTCGGGCTGAAAGGCCAGGCCATCAGAGACCGCCTGGAGTACCCCTGAGCCCGAAGATCCCTCGCTTGGTACCTCGGTCGTAGTGGCACATTGCCCGTCCACGCAGACTGTAGCCGAACTCGATGGATCCATTCCAACGTCGACAATCAGAGCACTGATACACCCCTCGTCTGTGCACGAGTTGCAGCCAGCTACTGACAGCACAAACCCGAGCATCAGCGCGAGCAACAACACAGGTCTCATCAGTACCCCCTTTGGATTAGTAAGTGGCGCTGCAGTATTGGACCGACACACCATAGGCGCAGAACATATACGCGCTGGTACCCGATCCTTGGGCTCCTCGCATGGTCGCCACTGCGGGATCTATACGCTCGTAATACCGCTTGGTGTCGTTCCAATTGGAGGTCGTGTGGATACCGAGACCGACGACATTGTTCGAATTCGGTATATGTATGTACCACGGACCGCCCGAGGCGCCACCAGCGTCACCGTTCTCGTATGGGTCAACGCGGGTCCACCGGTTGGTCGATGTTCCGAACCATCCATGAGGTGCGTACGAGTAGTGCGCCTCGACTTCGCCGCAGTGCTCTCCTTGCCCGATTCCCTGGGTGCCCCTGCCGGCTGAGTGACAGACGACCTCACCTTCAAGTTCGCCGGAGGAGTCGTCGTAGAACCCGATGATGTTGTAGAACCCAACATTCGAGACATATACGCGACCTGAGGGCTGTGTTGATCCGTACCTCTCGCGCACAAACCCGAGGTCGTCATCTGGGTACGAGTCCACCCACCACGGACGAAGCGAAGCCCAGGAGAACCCGCCTGATGCCTTCCCGTTGCACCAGTTCTGGCATTGCGCCTCAATCCACCACTCGGCGTCACCCGAGTAGATCATGCCGTCGTTACCGGTGCTGCTGCCGTAGTTGATGCCCTTGGTGTTGTTGACGCAATGGGCTGCTGTCAACGCGCCCTGCTTACCCGCGAGGTATGCCGAGAACCCGAGCGTGCACACCTTCTGCCCACAGTTGATGTTCTCATCCTTGACTCGGAAGGTTCGCCCGCCGTCGAGCTGCCCTCCGGTCTGGGTTGACATCGGCACGCAATCCGCATCGGAATGGCCGGGGGGCGAAGCCTCGATGGTTATATCACCGGTGCCTGGGTCTACTGATACCTCGACGAACTCATCGCTAAACTCGGCTCGGGCCGTGACGCGTACCGAGTCTACGGTCTCGTGAATGGTCTTCAGATCAGCAAAGGCGGGTTCCAGCGAAACGTCGGCTCCGAGCCGAGCGATCGCCGCTGTTTCCTCCTTCGTTGGCTCAAAGATGAACACCTCGATCGCAGGCTCGCCAGGATCGTCCTTGTTTTCGTCCGGGTGGATTATCCGAGCCTTGACATAGCGGTCTCCGGCTGCCGTGGCTATTGAGCGAAGTTCGTCCCGGACCGTCGCCTGCCAGTCGATGAGCTCGGACGCCCTCTCGAGGGAAACGCCGTGTTTCTCGGCATAACCCTTGGCGGCGGGACCATCTGGACGGGCCATATCAAGCATCGGCAGCTTTTCGTCACCTAACGGGAGCAGGTTTCCTGTAAAATCGTCGAGGGGCTGGATGGCGTCCGCGGGCACAGACTCCTCTTGCGCAGCACTCAGATCGGGCGATGTCGCCACCGCTGCCGAAGCAGCCGCTGACATCGCAAGCACCGCCACTAACACCAACACGGATCGCATTGCCGAGATCGTCTTCATTGCTAAGTCCCCTTTCAGCCAACGTAGATCAGACCTGCATCATCCTTCCAGCAAATCCGCGCGGCTAGGGCCACTTGGCCGCAATCTCGACAGAATGTCGAGACAAAATGACTACTTTTCCACTAGTCACCTAGAGCCTGGGCGCTGTCCCTAGCTCAATGTGGTTTACGTGTAACGTATTTGCAGGGCGACGTGATCTTTCGTTTCGCCTTGCCGGCTTCTCGGCCAGATCCGGTCGGCGGTGTCCCGTTGATGATCATCGTTACGGACACTGTGGCGGCACGGATCGGTATCGAGTCGGGGCGGCGCTGGGTGTATTAGACGAGTTGGCGGCGATCGGTTGGGTACTCGACGGACCGGGCCGTTGGCAACTCACCGGCGTTGGTCACAGCCACACCTCGCACGTTCCGACTAGCGGCCTTCTCGGGGTGGCTGCTAGTCGGAAAAGCGGCTGGCCCGGGGGGCCGGCCCACTTTGCGTTCCCAGCTGTCCTTGAAGGCGCTGATAGCTGCCTCCTCGAACAGTGAGCCGGTGGACGTGCGTACCACAGCGGGCGGGAACAGTGAGTGATCCTTTGCAAGTTCTCCTGGAAGCCGAACTCGCCGAAGCCCTGATCACATGGATTCACGGTCGCTTTGACGACCTCCCCGAAGACCTCGAGGTCTCGGTCGGAAGCGTCATGGGCCGTGACGATTGGTGGGTCGGCCACGGCGGGTTCTCAGATCGTCTCGAAGGTGCCGTCTTTGCGTGGAGCCCCGGCGGCGACATCAGCCTCGCCTGGTCGGGCAACGCCGATTCGGAATACGAAATCCGGGAATACATGCTGTCAGTCCTACCCGAGGCACCCGGTGCGATCCCCGGCTGTGTCGATGTGAGCGGGATCGTCAGCGACGCCCGATGCTCCTCAACAAGCTGATCGAAACGGGTCCGGGAGGACACTCAGGAACGACTTCAAGTCCAGCGTGACCGGCTCAACATCCTGAAAGGCCGGCTCTTCGGACAAGTCACTTCCCGGACCCACCC
>JAAETI010000989.1 GCA_024228555.1 bacterium
CCTGAAAGGCCGGCTCTTCGGACAAGTCACTTCCCGGACCCACCCCCAACACTAGAACCAACCCGGCCCCCTGAACAGGCCAGGCCAACCAACCGCGCCCAAACACCCCAAAAAGCAACCCCTTGACAGAAAGAGGCTTCGATCCCGGGCGGTCGGCGAAATGCGTGTTATCGCAACAGATTGGTGGATATCGGTCGGGCTACGCCCTGCCACTAATCTCGGTCAGCGATTCGGCGAGAACGTCGGACCACTCGAGATCGAACGCCTTGAACTCCATCGACAAGTCGTCCAAGAGTGTTACTGCTGCGCGGTCGCATGCCCCGATCGCACGGGATATCACCCAGCCCTCGTCTCTTCTCCGGACAGGATCCTTTGTCGCCGTGGCTTGGGCCTGCTCGCTGAGCACGCAGGTAGCTGCTTCGCACTGTACACGCGGCTCTTATGGCGTCGCTTCCGTCCGGCGGCCCAGCCAGCGTGTTCTCGCCGCGCAGCTCGCTCGACGACCATGCAGCCGGGCAGGGCAACAACCACCGGTGCCCACACGGTACAGTTGGCTATTCCCGTCTGCAGGCCGACTCGCGTGGCCACAATCCGGTCACGACAGAACACCACACCTTGGCAAGGTTTGAAGATCCGAAGGTCAGACATGTCCGGCCGACGTCGTAGCTAGCGAAAAGGCCGTCTCCGGCTCGGATCCCCCGTCTCCGACCCGGTAGCAGGCAGCCGTGCGACCAAATCGAGCTACTTCTTCGTTTCGCGTCTGCGGCTATCTGCCCGGAAACAGTTGAGTACCCCGAGCACAGTCTTGCGTAGCTCGGCTTCTGTCATGCGGGGTGCATCAACGAGATACACGACCTTGTCGACCCATTCGGTACGCAGCACTGCGTCGATTCCGCACAGAGCCTGCTCAAGGATCCGGCCGTACTCTGCTCTCGGCTCGATATCGGCGATGATCCCCTGTGGCACGTCGACTAGCCATGCTCCATCCCAATCGTGGCCGGCCTCATCCAACCAATGCTCGATCTCACCAAAGGACGGAAGCGACACCTTCACGTGAGACGGTTCGTAGTCCCAATCCTGACTCCACACCCATATCGGCTCAACCGGCGGCGTGTCTGGTTCCGGGATTAGGTCAAGCCAGGTGCCGCACGCCGA
>JAAETI010000990.1 GCA_024228555.1 bacterium
GGTTGGCACACGTCGACGGATCTGACCCCGGAAGCGGTTCACGAGTTGGGCCTTCAACAGGTCGAGCGGGTCGAAGCCGAGATGAGAACGGTGTTCGACTCCCTCGGTTATCCGAGCGACGAGAGTCTCGTTGACCTCCGACAGAGTGCGTATCGAGAGGCGGGCTTCCTCAACGGAACAACGCCCGACGGACAAGATGAAGTGCTGGCCACCCACAATGCGCTGATATCGGAAGCCGAGGAGGTTGCGAGGCCCCTCTTCGGTATCTGGCCTGAGGCCGTCGTGGAAGTCATCCCAGATCAGGGAGGCGGTGGCTTCTACATCGCTGCTTCCTTCGATGGGTCTCGTCCTGGGTTCTTCCACGCTGGTACCGGTTCGCAGGTGCCATTGCTGACACTGCCAACTGTCAACTACCACGAGGCCGTCCCGGGTCACCACACCCAAATTGCCATCACTCAGGAGCTCGACCTTCCCACCTTCCGGCGTGTTGTTCACTACAACGCCTTTGCTGAGGGTTGGGCCTTGTACGCCGAGCGCCTGGCTTGGGATATGGGGCTTTACGA
>JAAETI010000991.1 GCA_024228555.1 bacterium
CCTCGAAGCCCAAGTACTGGTCGAGGACTGGAGGATCGACTACAACATGAACAGGCCCCACCACGCTCACGGGCTGCTCACACCAGCCGAGTACGCCCAAGCCTGGACGGACCGAAACCAACCACAACTCGCATAGCAACTTGACCCACAACCGGGGCCCGCTCAATACGACCTGTGGGAACGTCACACCACTGGACATTCTGAATGCCTCGAATACACATCGCCCACACCAAAGAGGTGTCTTCGGGCCTAGTCGCCACACAGCTATCGCACTGGTGCAATCATCACCTGGGAGGCAACGGTGCCGACCTCTACACATCTCTCAATGGCGAGAACCTAGGGCTCGCACCCACGGATCTCGCCATCGAGAGAACCGTTCGCTTGTGGGCCAGGGGGCCATGTGAGCTTGAGCTGTCTCCGTATCTCGACTACAGAGCAGATGAAGCTACCGCAATTGTATCGAACGACGAGGCCTCTGAACTCGAGATATGCTTGCCCGCGTCACCCGATGAACAACATCGGCAGCTGTTCGACACCCTCGTGAGCACCGATTGTCACGCTGCAACATGGTTCGATGCCGACACGTCATGCCCACTGAGACTGATAGGTTGTCTCTGGAGATCAACAGCCCCTAATCAGCTGTGCCGCTACGGACCTCTAGCCCACTATTCTCCCCCAATCGCACGTCTGCTTGAGAGTTCGGCTCTTTCAGGCCTGATGTCCCGAGGAATGGCAGAAATCCTCACGGACGGTTCCGTGCGGATTGATACCGGAATCCTCCACCCGGGCCACGCCGTCCTGGAAGACATCTTTCGAGTGGTGTCACCCTTGATCGAATTCAATCCCACCTCCAAGCACAACGCGAGCGCGGTGCGATATGGCGCGTCGTTCGGCACATCACACCTAGCTACTGCCCTTGAGACAGCCGAAGCGCGACTCGCTGCTGGGCGAAGGCTCGGGCTACAGGAGGAAGTCTCGCGGTGGCGTACCGAGCTCTCGAGACCCGAGACCTGACGTGTGTCGGACTTAGCCTGGATCCACCGATTGATGGCTTGGAAGTGGGGGTCGGGGTTGGTGGTGGGAGCGAGTGTTGGGTGTGATGCGCCGTTGGGTTTGGGGCGCGTTGGATTAGGCGTTGTGGGTGCCCGAAATAGGGTCATGGTGTCTGACCAGGGGCGATACCCTCCATCCTGGCAGGTCATGTTTCGCATCCTGTACCGATTCTTGGCCCTTCTCGCCCGTCTCGCTGTGCGTTCGGGCCGCTCGAGAGATCTCGAGATCATCGTGCTACGCCACCAGCTCACAGTGCTGCGCCGCCAAGTCGACCGGCCCGCGATCAATAACGACGACCGGACCCTGCTCGGCGCGATCGCCACGGCACTGCCCCGCCGCCTTCGCGAGGCCTGGATCGTCACACCCGAAACGCTGCTGCGTTGGCACCGCAGACGCATCGCCCGACATTGGACCCAACCCAACAGACGTCCAGGCAGACCCTCCATCGACGCCGCTGTCGTGTCGCTGATCGTGGAGATGGCCACCGACAACCCGACCTGGGGATACCGGCGCATCACCGGCGAACTCAAACGAATCGGCCACATCGTTGGCGCTTCGACGGTGTGGCGGATCCTCAAACAGCACAACATCGACCCATCCCCCAACCGTACCGACGTGACATGGACCCAGTTCTTGCGATCCCAAGCCGCAGTCGCCTGCGACTTCGCCACCATCGACACCGCGTTCTTGCGCCGCTACTACCTCCTGTTCTTCATCGACATCACCAGCCGCGAAGTCTTCTACGCCGGCATCACCACCAACCCGACCGACCGTGGACCACCCAAACCGCCCGCAATCTGTTCCTCGCCCACTCCGACCGGCTCGAGCAGGCCCGGGCGCTTGTCCGCGACCGCGGTAGCCAGTTCACCCCCAGCTTCGACGAGATCTTCCGCACCGAGCACATGAAGGTACTCAAGACACCAGTGCGCACCCCGGTAGCCAACACGTTCGCCGAACGCTGGATCGGAACACTTCGCCGAGAGCTGCTCGACCGAACCATCATCTGGAACCAACGTCAACTCCACCGCATCGTCGTCGAGTTCATCGCCCACTACAACGAGCACAGACCGCACCGATCCCTCGACCAGCACCCGCCAAGACCCGACAGCACGAGAAACGACCTGCCAGACACGCCCAAACCGGCCCCCCACACCATCCGCAACACTCGATGCAATGGCCTCATCAACGAATACAGAACAGCCGCCTGACCTGCGACGACAGGATAATGGGCACCCACACCCTACGGACAACCCCGAACACCCGAACTCGGCGCCACGTCGGCCGGCTTCACAGGCCAAGTCAGCGACCTCAACACCGGCACGGGACTTCTCTACTACAACGCCCGCTACTACGACCCAGGACTCGGACGATTCACCCAAGGCGATTCAATCGCAGCCGACGGTCTGAACCGCTACACCTACGTCGCCAATCGGCCTACAAGCTTGATTGACCCGAGCGGCAACATCTATGACAACCCTGACTGGTCCTATCTGGCGGGATCGTGCCTTCAAGATCCCGAGTTCTGCATGAACGTCTGGCAGAAGCGTCACGGACACGTCTCTCGCTATCCGTCCAACTATTGCCGGTATAGCCCTGCGGACTGGCTCTGCCATGCCGTTCGTAGCGACAAGGCGTGGGATCGCGAGTTCTGGAGCCGGGACTATAGCGAGATGCCATCGATTGGGGCGGTCGTGCGCGGAATAGCCACCGTTGCCTCTCTCTTTCCTGGTGCTGACACATTCGCCGACCCGTACCTGTGCGGCGATTCGGCCGTGGTAAACGGCGCTTCCGTTGGAACCGGTGTCGAATGTGGAGCGGCTGCCGTTCCGTTCCTGGGTACCGGATGGGCCAAGGGTGCACGCTGGATCGCCGACCATGTGAGGTCAATCGGTCGGGCCAAGCCAGTCCGTAGCGCCTTGGGGGAACTGACGGACGGGGTCTATCGAGTGAATCAAACGCTGCAGGCCAAGCACACATCTGGGAAGCTCGCTGACGGCGCCAGCCAGTTTCTGTGGCACGTCGACCATGAGGCTCTAACCCTCGATGCGGCGAGATACGCTGATGAGATGGGCCTGTGGGTCGACAACAAGGCCAAGGTCTTTGTGGACGACTTCATTGGTGTGACTTCGGATGGATCCTTGACTCAGTTCATCAATGTCTACAGGAGAGACCCAGGGGGGCAGTTGCCTCCCTACGTTCACGGCTCGCCGGGGAACCCCCCACTGTGAGTTCAGCGGAGCCCGTAGACATTTCTGCTCCCATCTGGTGGGCCCTTGAAGCGCGATCGAGCTGGTCCCGGGAACTTGCATCGATCGTGACTTGGACGAAAGCCGAAGCGGTTGGTCTTGACCTGAAGTGGGACCCCGGAGCCGGAGAACGGTGGATTCTGCTCTCGATCGGAGACGAGGTGGTGGCGATGGTTAACTCTGTGATTCCGTTCGCCGTCGTGAGCAGGCAGTTGCCAGGAGGATTGCCGTACCCTCTTCGCACGGTGACTCTTTGGGGTGGGTGGCATGAGCCTGGCCTCGCGTTCCGAGATCGAGAGTCCGAGGCGATCCCGCTCTTCCAAGGCCTGGAGACGCTCTTGGAGGAGGAGTCTGGCCCGTTCTCGGCCCACGACCTGTGGTTCTTCACCCTCTTCTGACAGCGACTCGGGTGAGATCTGAGAGAACTCAGGCTGCTCCCGGCGTCTTGGAGACCTATGTCAAAATCGAGGTGGTTCGGAGGGCTGGTGGTCTTGCCAGTGGCGCCAGATGATCTGGGCGCCAAGGTGCGGGCGAGGATGCGTTCGGCGTGGCCATCCGTGCCCCGCCCTGCTGTACCCGGCGGCGACGTTGGTGACAGATCCCGGAGCGCGTGAAGACCTCCGGGCACTGTGGAGCTTGCCACGTTCGCCTGTCACGGAGGCCTTCGCTCCGTGTCTCACCGTAATGCCCGTCTGACGTTCCGGGGCCGTTGCTTGCTCGCGCAACGCGTCCGCGATGAGGGGATGCCTGTCGCCC
>JAAETI010000992.1 GCA_024228555.1 bacterium
GCGAGGTGATCTTCGCCGGCATCACCGCCAACCCGACCGGCGCGTGGACCACCCAGGCAGCACGCAACCTGTTCATCGGCCACTCCGAACGCCTCGCTGGTGCCCGCGCGCTGGTCCGTGATCGCGGGAGCCAGTTCGTCAACGGGTTCGACGAGGTGTTTCGAACCGAAGGCTTCAAGATCTTCCGCACACCCGTGCGGGTCCCGGTCGCGAACACGTTCGCCGAACGCTGGATCGGATCGATCCGCCGCGAGCTGCTCGAGCAACCCCGTGGGTTGCCCCGCACCATCATCTGGAACCAACAGCAGCTCGAACGACTCGTTCGCGACTACATCGACCACCACAACCAGCACCGGCTCCACCAATCACTCAAACAACGGGCACCGACACCGGTCACCGAGCCACCCGAAGTGTCGCCTGCGACCGTCGCCGTGCTGCGTACCACTCGATGCGACGGGCTCATCCACGAATACCAAAACGCAGCCTGACCAGGCACGACCGGATATTCGAGCGGCACAGGTCCGTCTGATTGGTGGCCGGGTCCAGTGCTTCGCTATTCGTTTGCGGTGCCAGCGAAGCAGCGTTTCGGGTGTGACGATCCATCCCTGGCGCAGCGCTTTGGGCAAGGCCGCAGCGATAGCGCCGAGCAGGGTCCGGTCGTTGTCGGTGAGCGAGGGTCGGCCGACTTGTCGGCGAAGCACGGCGTTCTCGTGGCGAAGAACGATGATTTGGAGGTCCTTCCAGCGGCCGGAGCGCACGGCGACACGCGCAAGTTGGGCGAGAAAGCGGTAGAGCAGGCGGGACATGAGAGACCAGGATGGCGGGCAAACCCGCTGGTCAAACCGCACGCGCGCCTTTTCGAGCGGGACACGCGACAGGTTCTGAGCGCATCAGACACTGCCGGACGCTACGTCGGTCAGGTAGACCGGTCCGGGGGGCAAGCCAACGTTGGTCATGCGCTCAAAGACCTCGCCACATTCCTGATGATTGATGGTGATGTCTTCTTGAAAACATCACCTGCTGAGGGTGTAATCATCGGTGTGCAGCACAAACCCCCATCAGGGCCAGGTGAGCCCAAACCAGGGTCCGCAAGAAACCCGACTAGCCATCCGATCCTAGATGCTGGCATGATAGGACTTGCAGTTAAGAGATACTATCAGTACGTCGAGAATCTACATGGCGGGTCCGTTCTCCAATCGATCGGGCGGTGAATCTTGTGATAATGAGGTTGGCTTTTCTTCTCACCATCGGCCTATTCCTATTGGCCGCATGCGGCGTCGAACCAAGTGATGACGGTCGTGCCGACAACGACTCATATTCAGTTGAGTCTCAGGGAGGTTCAGTTGTAGGCGCGACAGAGACCGGAGGTAGCGTCACGCGAAAGCAACTGACGCCGAACTTCGCTACCGCGGCCGAGTATTTGAGCGCGGATAGCATCAACATTCCTTACCAGATGGATTGGCCGCCCGAAGAGTTTCTCGATTTCTCGTGGATGGCCGTGTTGTACACGCACCCGACGGCAGACGCGCTTGGCTTCCCGGGGTTCGCTCTAGTCGCAATGGAAGAGCGCGGCGTGGATTCTCCTCCTCAACTCGGCGATCTTGCGCATTGGGTAAGCCGTGTGTCCGCGAGTGACTGGAGTCCCGACGATTTGGCCGTGGCCGTAGTATGTGGAGACGAGGTGTACATAGCTAGTGACGGTCCCTCGCTCGATCTTGTCATTGTGACCCGTCGAGGTAACTCGTTGCTGGGCCTCAGGTTCTTGGTAGCGGATCTGCCGAGCGTCGTTGACTTCGTCTCCGACGTCTTGGTCGACCTAGTCTGGCGCGGCGAGCCCGCCTTTGCATGCGGCCCCGAGGAGATTCGAACCGCGCTTGAAGCGGCGCGGCTCCGATCGGAGCCTTTTGCTGCAGATTCGCGCGAGGCCCGGGCGCAGGAGTTTGGTGAGGAAATGCGACCGGCCGCGGAGGTGGACATTATGTTAGAGGCCACCGGAGCGTTTGAAGTCGCATACGGTACTCGGCCGAGCGGGCCGTTCGACTGGTACGAATGGGAAGGCTACCTGCAAATCTCGGCAATCGAGCCTGCAGTCCCTTTCGCGACTGACCAGCTTGTGGATCTAGAGGATCGACTCCGCTCGGTCACACCTTATGGCCGTCAGCTCAGCTCAAGTGAGATTCCATCGGATATCTACGACTTGGTCGCAGCAGTGAGCCATATATCGGTAGCACAAACCGGAAGCGAGATAGACATCTATATCGACACCACCGGCGCAATGACGCAGGCTATGTCCGAAGGACTCCTTTCGCAGCTGGCATCTTGGCTCATGGAAGCTGGTGTGGACTCAGCGAGAGTGAGTGATTCGTAGGTGTGCAGCTGGCCAAGGTCGGGACTGCAGCGTCTAGCCAAGGCCCTGATCCAACAGGCTCATGATGAGATCATGGCGGAACGCCTGTGCCGCTCGAGTATTTGGTCGTGCCTGGTCATGCGGCGTTTTTGTATTCGTGGATGAGGCCGTCGCATCGGGTGGTTCGTAGCACGGTGACGGTTGCCGGCGGTCTGTCGGGCGGCTCTTGGGCTGGCGTCGGTGGCCGTTGTTCGAGTGATTGGTGAGGCCGGTGCTGGTTGTGGTGGGCGGTGTAGTCGCGGACGAGTCGTTCGAGTTGGCGCTGGTTCCAGATGATGGTGCGGGGCAACCCTTGGGGTTGCTTGAGAAGCTCGCGGCGGATCGATCCGATCCATTGCTCAGCGAACGTGTTCGCGACCGGGACCCGCACTGGTGTGCGGAGGATCTTGAAGCCTTCGGTTCTGAAGATCTCGTCGAACCTGTCGACGAATTGGCTCCCGCTGTCACGGAGCAACGCGCGGGCGTCCTCGAGTCGTTCGCCGTGGCCGATGAACAGGTTGCGGGCTGCCTGGGTGGTCCATGCTCCCGTTGGGTTTGCTGTGATGCCGGCGAAGGTGACCTCGCGGGTGTGGACGTGGATGAAGAACAGGACGTAGTAGCGGTGCAGGAACGCTGTGTCGACGGTGAAGAAGTCGCACGCCACGGCGGCTTGGGAGTGGGGGAACTCGCTCCATGTGAC
>JAAETI010000993.1 GCA_024228555.1 bacterium
CATCAGGAACGTTGCCATTTGCTCACGGAGGACAGGGTTGCTCGGGCAATATCGTGTGTTGGCAGGTGGGTTGCATCCCTTGGTGATACCAGCAGCGGCGAGACGGTTGATCGCATCTTCGAACACGCCACCCGAATCCGTGAACAGCGCATCGGTCGTTGCAGGGAGATTGAGAGCTCGTACCAAAAACGCAGCCATCTGGCCCCTGGTAACCGGGTCTCCAGGGCAGAACAGGTTGTTTACCGGCGGGTTGCAGCCTTTGGTGACTCCGATCGCGGCTATTGCCTCTATCGCCCCTTCATGGGGAGAGTTGTCGTCGTCAAGAAAGGTGCCACCAGGCGCAACCTGGGCCAGCGCGGTTCCACCCACTGGGAGCAGAGCGACGACGAGTGCGAATGCGGTCAACCAAGGGAGTTTTCTCATCGGCCAAAGGCTAATAGCGGCTCAGTTGCTACCCGGGATTATCCGGTGAGGCGCCTCTCCGTCGGGGTTCTGAACCGCGCCACGAATCTGCGCTCGCCGAGCCACCGCTGCAGCTCAGCGGCTCTTCGCTGCACTAGCTCAATAGATGCGGCATCAGCGGACTCGAGGTACTCAAGTCGGACCTCGCCGCTCCCTGATTGCGCCCACCCGCCAATGATGCGTCCGTTGAGCCAGATCGTCGGCCCGGCATTGCCGTTGCGATCGTATAGGTCCGCACGATGGCTTCCGAGATACCAGTCGCGATCCTTCCACCCCATCACGGTTGAGTCGAGTGAAGGCAACAAGGCTGCCCATGGTTCAACCGGGTCTGTCGGGCCGTGATCGTCAGGCGCCAAGTACCCAACTTCCCCATCGAGGTCCACTTCCACCGACTCGCACGCGCCAAGAGCAGCCTTGGTGAGTCCGACGCCCCAACCGGTCCACCACTTGATATCTGTGAATGTGCCCGGGCCGTAAGTTCGCAACCAGCGACCTACCAACTCTGTCTGCGCCTCCTGCTCGGTCATTGGCGTAAACGGATCATCAAGCCAGGTATCTGTGCGGGTCCATCGATACTGGGTCGAAACCCAGCTGCCCAACGGTCGCACCCGTACGATGCGATTGCCGGCAGCCAGGAGAAACAGCACACGAGTCGACAACCCGACACGACCGCCCCACTTCTTGCCGTGACCAAATGTGATCTGGATACCGAGTTCCGGCACCCGTGTCTTCAGTTCATTGGCGGTCGCCGCACCGAGCTCACCGAGTGCCTGCATGGTTCTGGTTTCGACATCTGCCAACCAGGCATCACAGTTTGACGCGATGTCGTGCTGCTCCAGGTAGCCGACGAGGCGCCTCCTCTCGGGCGCATGGAGCCGTTGCGCACACGCGGCGTCGACAACTGCCCCGAGCGTCGGTGGCACGACGAACATGGTTCGGCGCATCCCGAGCATGCGCAGCAGAGCGCGGTCTTCGTAGAGCGATTCCTCGAGATCCTCGACCGTGAACCCGTCGATACGTGCCTGACAGCTGAGAAATGGGGTTGCGGGGTCGCTTGAATGCAGACCCATGAGAGCGTCCGCAACGTCTTCGACGGTCGCCGCCGGTTGCGCAAGAAGGTGGCGCCGCCCCAGCCGGCTGCGTCGCTCCTCGGTCGTAATCATCTGCATCGCCACCAACAGTAATCCGCAGCCCTGTTGCCATATACTCGCAGCACATGGACCTCACGCCTGCAATCGTCAATCAGTTCATTGCCGAGTCATTTCCACTAACGGTGGACAGCGGCTACTCATGTATCGAACTCGAACCCGGCACTGCTGTGGCGAGACTGGCATTCGATCCGGACAACGTACGCCCTGGTGGCATCGTGCCAGGACCTGCCGTATTTGGTCTCGCCGACATATCGCTTTGGTTCGCCATCTTTACTGAGATCGGGATTGAACCCATGGCCGTCACCAGCGACCTGACGATCCACTTCCTGCGCCCCGCCATTGGATCGGCTCTACTGGCAAGGTGTGCCGTGACCAAGGTGGGAAAGCGTCTCGCCCATGGCGAGATCAGGATCTGGGAAGAGGGAGGGGACCCCGATCGGCTGATTGCGTTCGCATCGGGCGCATACGTCCTGCCGGACTCCGGCTAGGTTGCCCGTATGTCACACGATGTTCTGTCGCTACGGGATCAGAGCGACCTCCTAGACCAACGCCTCAACGATCGGTTGAGCACAATCGTCCCGGAAATCATGGAGCGGGCGGGTATCGACTGCTGGGTGTTGGTTGCCCGCGAGTACAACGAGGATCCGGTGCTCAAAACCATGCTGCCGGCTACCTGGCTATCGGCACGACGCCGCACCATTCTGGTCTTCACATCGTTCGGCAAGGAACGAGTCGCGATCGCCCGTTATGGCGTGGGCACCGCCTTTCCCGCTGCCTGGTCACCAGATCAGGAGCCGGACCAGTGGCGCCGGCTTGCCGATTACCTGGACGAACACAACCCGGCCCGGATTGCGATCAATCAATCCGCCACTTTTGCGGTCGCCGATGGCATGACGACGACCGAGGCGGCCTCGTTCTTCGAGAGTCTTCCCGATCGCCTGAACGAGCGGGTCGTCGACGGCGATGCCCTTGCCGTGGGATGGTTGGAGGCGCGGACACCCGATGAGGCCGAGTCCTACTCGGACCTTTGTAGTCGCGCTCACGGCCTTCTCAGAAGAGCACTATCTCCAGAAGTCATCACCCCTGAAGTCACGACCACCGACGACGTCGAGTGGTGGCTGCGTCAAGAGGTGCAGGATCTTGGATACGGCACGTGGTTCCACCCGAGCGCATCGGTGCAACGCGCCGCCGATGAGGGCGCCTCGCCCACAGCGCACGGTGCTCCCGGCATCATCCTGCCCGGTGACCTCGTCCACATCGACTTTGGAATCATGTATCTCGGCCTACACACCGACCAGCAACAGCATGCATACGTGCTGAGACACGGCGAGACCGCGGCGCCCGAAGGCCTGCAGAGGGGCCTCGCCGCTGGCAATCACCTTCAGAACATCGTGCTGGGCAGCTTCCGCACCGGTGCAACGGGCAACGAGATCCTCAGCAGGTCGCGCAATGAGGCGCATCAGGCTGGATTGCAGGCAACGATCTACAGCCACCCGATCGGCATGCACGGCCATGGCGCGGGCCCGACAATCGGGCTTTGGGATCAGCAGGACGGAGTCTCAGGGACGGGCGACTACCCGCTATGGCCCAACACCGCCTACTCCATCGAGCTCTCGGTGCTTGTGGATGTCCACGAGTGGGACGATCAGAAGGTCCGGATCATGCTCGAAGAAGATGCGTACTTCGACGGTGAGTCCGTTCGCTTCCTCGATGGGCGCCAGACCGAACTCTGGCTCGTCTAGGTCCTCGGATGCCTCTGCTACCGCTTGGCCCCTTTCCCTCAGATGCCGGCTACGCCACGGCAGTCGCCCTTGACGAGGCGGACCCGTTGCGATGCTTCCGTGCGGAGTTTGCGACACCAGACCCCAATCTCATCTACCTCGACGGCAACTCGCTCGGCAGGCTTCCCAATGCGACGATCGACCGTCTTGCCGGTGTGGTTGCAGACGAGTGGGGTGACGAACTCATCCGCTCCTGGCCCAACCGCTGGTGGGACCTCGCCGACAAGGTCGGCGGTCAGATAGCGCCCCTGATCGGGGCCGCCGCCGATGACGTGATCGTGACTGACTCCACGTCAGTTGTCCTTTTCAAGCTGATCATGGGTGCCCTGCAGATCCGGCAGGGACCCAAGCAGATCGTGACCGACGACCTCAACTTCCCAACTGACCTCTACGTTGCTGACGGCGTGGCCCGTCTATTGGGCGACACGGAGGTGACCGTTGTCAACACCGAACGTGCCGACCCGACAGAGGCAGTGGTGGCGGCAATTGACTCCACCACAACACTGGTCACCCTCTCCCATGTGGCTTTCAAGAGTGGCTATCTATACGACATGGAGCGGATCACTTCGGCTGCGCACGACGCTGGTGCCTTGGTTCTTTGGGACCTGAGCCACTCGGTCGGTGTTGTCCCGATTGATTTGCGGGGCTGCGCTGCGGACATGGCCGCTGGATGCACGTACAAGTACCTGAACGGAGGGCCAGGTTCTCCGGCGTTTCTATACGTGGCACCGTCACTACAGCTGGACAACCCCCTCTCAGGTTGGTGGGGTCACCGAGACCCCTTTGCGTTCACGGGCGAATACGAGCCTGACGCATCGATCAGGCGGTTCCAAACCGGAACTATGCCGATCCTCTCGTTGTCGGCGATCGAGCCAAGCGTGGCCCTGGTTCGCAAGGCAGGCGTGGTGGCAATTCGTCGCAAGTCAACAGCCCTCACAGAGTTCTTCATCGAGCTGTGCGACCGACTCCTCGAGCCTCTGGGGTTCCTGCTGGCGTCGCCTCGCGATCCCAACCGTCGTGGGTCCCACGTGTCACTGCAACATGCCGATGGCTGGAGGATTACCCAAGCGCTCATCGATCAGGGTCAGGTCATCCCCGACTTCCGGGCACCGGACAACATCCGATTCGGCTTTGCCCCGCTCTACACCAGCTTTGTCGACGTGCATACGACGGCGCTTCGTATCGTCGAGTTGCTTGCGGCGGGCATTCCCCTCCAATACTCGGCAGGCCGCGGCTCAGTTTCGTAACCGTCTTCGAAGCAGCGCCCTGACGGCAACGGCGCACCATGGACAACGCTCTTGACCTGGCCGACTTCCGTCATTGCGTGGCCGCCGAACTATGCGGCCATCCGAAACAGCGAGCCTGGCACGAAGGCAACGGCGGCAGACTCATTCTCGGCTTCAGCCACGCCTACCACCCCAGTTGCGTCTGCAGCGATGAGCGGAGTTGCCCTCTGGCGCCGCCGGAGAATCGGATTTCCGCACATATCACAGCTGGAGAGAGGCTCCGCAACGGCTAGCCAAGGGCAAAGAGCACGACCGATGCCGCACCCAATGCGAACCCAACGAGCTGGAGCGGGCTGATCTGTTCCTTGGTGACCAGCCAGGCGAGCAGGATGGTCGGCCCGGGCGCCAAGGCGATAACCGCAGCAACAATTGCCACGGGACCCAACTGGTACGCAAGCACACTGAGTAGCACCGCAAGTGCGGTCAACACTCCGACTGCCACGTCGGGCATGAGTGCTTCCTTCTTGGGCCTAACCAACTGACCCGAGGCGAGAGCGACCGTCAGGAGCAGCACAGTGGCTGTGACTTGGGAGACGACTCCGGGAGCGATGCCGCTGTCTGGACTCGTCTGCCCGAAGAAGATGCCGGCACAACCGAGCAGACCGCCTGCAAGTGCACCCATTGCCACCGCCTGCAGCGTCGAGAAGCCATCCTTGGATGTGTGATTGGACGTCGCCACCAACACCGCAGCAGGAAACGCGACCAGCAGTCCAATCAATTCGAGTCGTGACAAGCTGTCGCCGAGCAATGGACCGACAATCGCCGGCACCGCCATCGACACCAGTGCAAGGACGGGTGCAACGATCGCAATAGGACCGCGACCCATCCCGATCATCAGAAGCGGCATCGCCAGCCCGACCACTACCCCTGCCGCCACGGCCCACCAGAAGTCAGCTCGGGTGAATTCCTCGGGTCTTGCGAGCGGGATCGCGGCGACCACGACCACAACGCCCAGAAGCAAGCTGATCAGCGTGTAGGTGATGGCGCTCGACGTGCGACCATCCTTGCGCAGCGTCACGCCGGCGAGATAGTCGGCAATCCCGAGCGATATCGCAGACGCAATGGCAAAACTCAACACCATCGCTGTCCCCGATTCGGTCGCCTGCAACTACCGCAAAGAAGCTAGCGACTTCGTCCCGGGGCCACGATTCCTCCTCCAGATCGGTGCCGAACATCTCCGCTGTAGTATCCGTGGCATGTCAATAGTTGTAGTTGGAAGCATTGGAATTGATTTCGTAGCCGTCGCCCCGCGTCTCCCCAAGGTCGGTGAAACCGTTCTGGCGACGCAACCTCTGTACATAGGGCCGGGCGGCAAGGGCTTCAACCAAGCCGTCGGTGTGGCCCGTCTGGGTGGCGATGTGCGGTTTGCGACGAAGACCGGCAAGGGCAACCTAGGGTCGCAAGCGCGCTCCTTCCTGGAAGGTGAAGGGCTTCTTGGGCCCCTAACCAGACAGTCTGAAACTGACAATCAGGTTGCGCTGATCTTTGTGGACGACAGTGGCCACAACATGATCTCCGTGACTCCAGGGGCGAGTGCGGATGTGCTTCCCTCCGATGTCGCTGACCTCGGGCTGGCCGAGGGGGACATCCTGTTGGCGCAACTCGAGATTCCCGTGGCCACGGTCACAGCCGCAGCCCGACACGCCAAAGCCGCTGGCGCAACCGTTGTCCTCAATCCCGCTCCCGCCACCCCCCTGCCCGATGAACTTCTGTCCCTGGTAGACATCGCAACCCCCAACGAGACGGAATTGTCCATCCTCACCGGGATGCCAACCGATACCACCAATCAGGTGGTTGCCGCCGGTGAGCGGCTAATCGCAATGGGTGTCGGGGAGGTTGTCGCCACCGTTGGCAGCAAGGGTGCCGTTCACATTGAGGGGTCAGGGAGCACCAAGTACGAGTCACTCCTCGTCGACGCCATTGACACGACCGGAGCCGGCGATGCTTTCAATGCCGGTCTCGTCGTCGGGATGAGCCGCGGTCTTTCGCTGGCCGCGGCCATTGAACTCGGCGGGCAATCCGGCGCGTACTGCGTCACCCGTCTTGGCGTCCTCGACGGTCTGGCGACGGCTGAGGAACTCGCCGCGTTCGCAGCCAGCCAGTAGAGACCCCGGTCATAGGGAACAATCAACCGGCGATCTGGCGCAGCGAGACCGGGACCTTTGCCCCTGCCAGTCACTGTCACCGTTTGCGACGCTGTCAGTTGATATGAAGTCGTTCGCCGCCTTTCTAATAGCCCTCAGCCTGATGGTGCCGACAGCGGCGTCCGCCCAGGAGACCGAGTCCAACAGCGAACTCTGGTACCCGCAGGCTGAGGCCGAAGCGGGTTCCATTGCGTTGTACTTCGTGTACTCGGAGACCTGCCCCCATTGCTCAGCTGCCAAGCCTCTCATCGAAGACCTGGAGACGACCTACGACTGGCTCAAAGTGGTCAGGGTCAGTACGCAGACCGCAAGCGATGAGGAAATCGACACGGTGCTTACGCTGGCCGACGAGCTTGGCGAGGACATCGTTGGCGTACCCACCTTTCTGTTCTGCGCGCGAATGGAGGTCGGGTTCGACTCGATCGAAACTACAGGGGCAAGCATCGAGTCATCCCTAGTCGCTTGCCACGAATACCAACGTGGCGAGACAACGGAGCCCGAGGAGCCCGAAGAAGACCTCCACGTCCCCGTTCTCGGTGACATCGACGCCAACGCGGTGTCGCTTCCTCTCTTCGCGGTGGCCATTGCCGGGCTTGACGCCTTCAACCCCTGCGCCTTCTTTGTTCTCCTATTCCTGTTGAGCCTCCTGGTCCATGCCAGGAGCCGGTGGCGCATGGCGCTGGTGGGAGGCGTGTTCGTTGTGATATCGGGCGTGATGTACTTTGCGTTCATGGCCGCCTGGCTCAACGTGTTTCTTGTGACCGGCCAGCTACGTTGGGTGACTGCGATTGCCGGCCTAGTCGCATTGGCCCTCGCCATCTTCAATATGAAGGACTACTTCTTCCCCGACACTGCCGGTTCAATCTCCATCCCCGACTCAGCGAAGCCTGGGTTGTTTGCCCGCATGAGAAAGCTGACCACAGGTGATGCCATGCCCACCGTGTTGCTCGGGACCGTAGCGCTGGCTGCAGTGGCCAACAGCTACGAACTGCTGTGCACAGCGGGCTTCCCGCTTGTTTTCACGAGAGTGCTAACTCTCAACGATCTGTCGACTTCTAGCTACTACGGGTACCTAGGTCTCTACAACGTGGTCTACGTCATCCCCCTTCTCATCATTGTTGGAGTGTTTGTGTGGACGCTGGGCTCGCGCAAGCTATCGGAGACCGAGGGTCGCTTCCTCAAGCTGATGTCGGGAACCATGATGTTCGGACTTGCGCTGCTGCTTCTGTTCAAGCCAGACCTACTCGAGAACATGTTCGCCGCGGTTGGCATCATGGGAGTTGCCGTCCTCACGGCCTTCGCAGTGTCCTACTGGGACAAACACCGGCACACCCCGGTCAGCCCTACCGGCGCTAGGCCTGGCTAGCCAAGCGCACGGTGGAGGAAGGCTGCCATCTCCGCTCTGGTGACAGGGGAACTAGGGCAGAAGCGTGAATTGGCCGGTGGGTTGCACCCTTTGGTCACACCGGCAGCTGCCAGCGATTCGATGTTGGGCTCGAATATGGACCCATCATCATCGGTGAAGGGATCACCCGAAGCCGGCCCGTAGCCGAAGGCACGGACCAGGAAGGTGGCCATCTCCGCCCTGGTCAGACTCCGGTTGGGGCAGAACTGATCGTTGGCCGGCGGATTGCATCCCTGGGTGATCCCGGCAGCCGCCAATGCTTCGATCTCGGCCTCGAACACGGAGTCGTCGTCATCGACGAACCGGTCTCCAGCCGGTGCTGCAGGTAGCGACAGTGCCCTTCCGAGGAACGCCGCCATTTGGCCGCGAGTCACTCCGGAATCCGGGCAGTACCGGTCGTTCGTCGGTGGGTTGCATCCCTGGGTGATCCCGGCCGCGGCTAGCCAGATGATGTCGGCCTCGAACACCGATCCGTCATCGTCGCGGAAGGGCGGCTCAAAGAACTCGTCGTCGTCACAACCCACCCGGTCCGGCCCAAATGCCAGTGAGTCAAAGTGAATCTCGTTGTCAACAACGGACTCTGTACCGCCGTAGTAGATGTCGAACCAGAAACTCTTGATGTCGATATCGGCTTCATTGGAGCGGCGAAAGGCGAGATCGCTCTTGGCAAAGGCAGCTGTCCCGTCCACCCAACCTTCCAGCACCCCATTGTGTGCACCCGGTGTATTGAGATCGATGTGACCCTCGACGCAATACCACTTGCCGTGATCCAGCGTTGCGACCGATGGGTCCCATGTCCAGATGTCTCCGCGATTGGAGGGACTATCGAGGTGATAGACATAGAAACCGATCAATGTCTTATCGTCAGGCCCGTTGGGGTAGCCCGGCTGCCCAAAGCTTGGATAGGTTCTCGAGAAGAGCATCCGAGCCGAGAAACAGGGTTCATCCGGTGTCGAAGGGCGACCGCCCAAGCAGTTATAGGTATAGAGACCGCCAACGCCCGGTAGCTTCCCACGATTTGGTGGCTCGATGTAGAAGCCGCTCGGGAACTTCACCCAATATCGCCACCACAGCTCTTCAGGGTCATCCATAGCGTGCTCAGAGAAGTTCCAGTGCCCGCTACTCCCCCAGTGTTGCCCCGTGGGGATCGGCGAAAGCAATCCGCTCCCAGAGTGCCCCGCAGGCAGCGGCTGCATGCCCCAGGCACCATGGGAGAACACGTCTTCGGTGCCGTCGGCAAACGACTCATCCAGATATGCATTCGAGGTGTCTGCAACTGCCGGCACCAGTCCCAGCAGCACAAACGCCGCCGCCAATACGAGGACTCGTCTCATCACACTCCCTGACAAAGATTGGGTTGTAGCGTAGATACACCCTGGGCTCTAGAGATGTATCGGCGCCTGCGGCTCAGTCTGAACCAGATGCCATCGGCCAGATCGGCCGGGCGCAGAGCAAGCAGCCAGGTCACCACAGCAGACAGCATGATCAATACCAGCGAGATCGCCCCCATCGCGGCGAGAAAGCCCTCTCGAATCCGATGGGCGCAAGGAACAGCGTCACTGGTAGATCCTTGAGCGTCGACATCATCACCAGGCCGACCCCGCGAATATCCGGTCCCAATCAGCGGTGCCTCGACAGTGAGGAAACGACGCATCGGTCGCCCCCAGCATCTTGGCTTCCTCGCGAATCGACTTGGCAGGGCCGTAGGCGCTTGGAGTACCCAGTAGACAGCGCCAGCACGATCCCAGGGAGGGCGAGTGCTGCAGCAAGTTGGCATCGCCCACGAATCCGGCCAACCGCCGATCCTGTGGTATCTCATGGATCTCGGCCGGTGTGCCTTGTTGGACTATGTGTGGTTCCCCCTTCGGCGACCAGCGAGATGTCACGATGAACGGGCGTCGGGCCGAACGAAAGAGCGATGTTCGAGGTGGCAAGGGACCGGGCAGACACAATTCCCACTATGGCGAGTTTGCATATCAGGCGGGACCCAACCGGTGCAGGGGCGGCCACGCCACCGCGTTGATCAGAAGTTGCGCTCCATCATGAGCACGGAGTGATACCCGCCAAGCTTGAAACCCACCTCATCCATTACCCCGACGTCGTGGTAGCCGAGCTTCCTGTGCAGAACGATCGACGGTTCATTCGGAAGCGCGATTAGTGCATACGCCCTGTGGACAGGAGCCGCAGCCACCCGGTCGAGCAGGGCCACGAACAGCTGCTCGCCAAGGCCGCGACCGACGAATTCTCCTCCAAGCACGATGGTTGTTTCAACGGAACTTGAATAGGCCGCCTTCTTGCGGAATGGGCTACTCGAGGCAAAACCGGCGACCGTGCCCTCTGTTTCCAACACCAATACGTGGTAGCGACCGAGTGAGTCGTTGTACGCGTCGAACCAACTGCGACGCTCCGCAATGGTCCACGGCGCCTCATCAAAGGATGTGTGCCGGTCAACGATGTACTCGTTGTAGATCTGATTGATGCGGTCGAGATCCGCATCTGTTGCGTCTCTGATCGTCGGATTCATCGGCAAAGACAGTACCCGAATGCCCTGCTCACCACGGACCCTTCAAGTTACAGCCACGTAATTGATCCCCCCGGCCCATTAAATTCTGGGTGATTCTGGCCGACACTGATAGGACGCTCTACAAAGGTGCCCGGTGCAGAGACTCATACGGCTTCTCGATGCCACAGACACAGAGTTGGCCGCGCACGGGCGCCGCGCTTCACGATTGGCTGGCGATATTGCGGCGACCATGTCGCTCGACGCCAACCTCATCGGTCGACTGCGGGTCGCTGCCCAGTTGCACGACATCGGAAAGCTCTTCATCCCCGATGACATCCTCAATGAGCCCGGACCGCTCACGGATGCGCAGTGGGTAGAGCTTCGCCACCATCCGCGGATGGGCTACGAGTTGGTACGTGACCGAGTTCCCTCCGAAGTGGCGCGGATCGTGCTCACCCACCACGAGCGAGTCGACGGCACTGGCTATCCGAATGCCATCGCCGCCGCTGCAATCCCTCTAGAGGCACGAATCCTCCAAGTCGCCGACGCCGTTGATGCCATAACAAGCGATCGTCCCTACCAGCGGGCACTCTCCTTCGACTATGCGATCGACGAGATGATTCGGTGCTCCGGCACTCAGTTCGATCCCAGCGTGGTTGAGGCAATCGTGTCCTTGTCATCCAATCAAGCCTGGGTTGACAGCCGCTTCAGCGAGGCTTCGCCTCTACTCAGCGAGGTCGCTGTCTAGCCAGCCGCAGAATATCTGCCGCCACTCATTGGTTGAACGTTCCACAGCTTCACTGCGAGAGGAACCGCCATGGAGAGCTTCGACTGGGCAATGCTCCTGCTCCGCGTCGGCACCGGATTGATCATCTTGGCGCACGGGGTCAACCACGCCAGAGGGAGAGCCCGCACCAAGGCTTGGTTTGAGTCCATTGGATTTCGCTTGGCCGAATTGCAGTGGTTGGCGTCGACGACCAGCGAATTCGCTATTGGTCTGGCGCTGATCGCTGGATTGCTCACAGGACCGGCCGCAGCTGGACTCGTCGCGGTGATGTTCGTCGCCTATTGGTCGGTCCACAGACATAATGGGTTCTTCGTCTTCCGGCCCGGTGAGGGTTGGGAGTACGTGGCCACCCTGGCGATGATCGGGGCTGTGATCGCAATAGCCGGACCGGGTTCAGCGTCACTTGACGACACGATCGGTCTGGCAGAGAACCTCAGTGGGTCAGTCGGCGCCCTGCTGGTGGTTGGAGCGGTCGGTCTGGCTGCCATCCAGCTGGCAGCCTTCCTACGGCCTCCTCCGACAGAGAGCTAGTTTTCCGCTCGCTCTGTGGTCGGAATCGCCACTCGTGCCGTGCGGCGGGTGAAGTAGAAAATGCGGACAAGATGGGCGATGAGGTCAGTCTCGAAGGCATAGGTCTGAATACGATTCGGTTCGTCCGCGATCAGTCGATCGGCTTGGTGACGTGTCGTCTTCTTCGCCAAGGAGTTGATTTCGCTCTTCATTGCGCCGACCCGGCGTGCGGCGTTCTCGTTCTTCTGGGTAACGGCCATCATTGCAAGTTCGTAGCCGGCCTGCACCTCGTCGTGGAGTTCGCCGAGGAGGACAGCCGTTTCGTCGCTCACCACAACATCCTGTTCGATTCGAGACAGACCTAGCTGGACGAGGTTCGTCTCGATGATGTCACCGATGGCTTCGAGGTTGTTCGTGGCTTCCATCAGCTGGATCAGTTCTTTCGAATCCCGCTCGCCTAGCTCTTCCTTACTCAACAGACCCAGGTATTCGAGTATCGAGCCGTACAGCGAGTCGACCTCGTCGTCCATGGCCTCAATCGTGACGAGGTCCGAATTCGTACCAGAGATAACCGCGGGGACCGAAGCACGAAGCATCACCCGCACCCGCTCCGCCATCCGCAGCAACTCGAGTCGTGCTCGGTCGAGCGCCAGCGCCGGGGTGCTGATAAGACCCTTGTCCAGATAACGGGGCCGCACGACCTCTGGCTCCTGACGATCAGGAACCAGACGGATAACCAACGCCGCAAGCTGTTTCGTGAACCCGATGAAGATGACCGTGTTGACGACGTTGAAGATGGTATGGGCGTTGGCGATTTGGCGAGCCAAGCTCCCGCCGATGCCTTCTACCCAAGATGCCAGGAGCGGGATGAACGGCAACCACAGCAAGACGCCGAGAACATTGAAGAATGTGTGAACCCAAGCCGCCCGCAGCGCATCGCGCGGTTTCCCGATTGCCGCGAGCTGGGCGGTAACGCTGGTTCCGACGTTGGCTCCAAATATCAATGCAATACCAGCCTCGATACCGATCAGTCCCTCGAATGCAAGAGCGAGCACCACACCTGTGGTTGCCGAGGACGACTGCACTACGGCGGTGAACATGGCTCCCGCAACCACCCCAGTGATCGGGTTGCTCATGCCTGCCATCCAATCGCGGAACGGCTCGTAATCGCTGAGCGGGCCCATTGCATTGCCCATCACCGACATGCCAAAGAAGATCATTCCCAGGCCAAGAAGCAGCCCACCTTGGGCACGACGGGTTTCATTCCTGGAGAAGAAGCGAATGCCAAATCCAACGCCGACGAGGGCGAGGGCATAGCGACTGACTTTGAACGCGATGATTTGGGCGGTGACCGTGGTACCGATGTTGGCGCCCATGATGACCCCAACCGATTGCTCGAGGGTCATGAGGCCGGCGGTAATGAACCCGACGACCAGGACGGTCGTCACTGAAGACGACTGAATGACTGCGGTCAATCCGGCACCGGTTGCAGCTGCTGCGAAACGGTTCGAAGTCAGCTTGTTGAGGATGGTGCGCATCCGGTCGCCAGCCATAACCCGCAGCGAACGAGTCATCCGATCCATGCCCATGAGGAAGAGGGCGAGACCGCCAAAAAGTCCGGTGACCACCACAAACCAGTCGATGGTGCCGGAGTCAGTCGCTGACTCGGTCACGGCTAGCAATACATGTCCCACTGGTCGCCGGCTCCTCTCAGGCGGTCAGTTGTGCTCGCACCATAATCACCAAGCGCGGCTGCCTGCTGTCTCACAGGACAGGAAGACCCAATCCCCTGCTGATAACGAGGCGCTGGATCTCGGATGTGCCTTCGCCAATCTCGAGGATTTTGGCATCGCGGTAGAAACGGGCAACGGGCGAACTCTCCATGAACCCAGCGCCGCCATATATCTGAGTCGCGATGCGGCTCGCTGATACCGCGGCTTCGCTGGCGTAGAGCTTGGCGACGGCCGCAGCCTGCTTGATTGGGCGACCGGCATCCTTGAGGGCGGCCGCCCGATAGGTGAGCATCCTGGCCGCATCAACCATGACTTTGAGGTCGGCACACTGGAAGGCAACGCCTTGATTCGCTCCAATGGGACGACCAAAGGCCTGACGGGTCTTGGCGTAGTCCACCGAGACGTCAAGACATGCTTGCGCCAGCCCAAGAGCCAAGGCCGCGATGGCGATCCGGCCGTCATCAAGAGTCGCAAGAAATTGATGGAATCCTCGACCACGGGTACCAAGGAGATTCTCGGCGGGAACCCGGCAATCCTCGAAGACAAGCCCCCTGGTGTCGGATGCATGCCAGCCCATCTTCTTGTAGGCAGGCTCGACCGTGAAACCTTCTGTACCCGCAGGCACGATGATCGACGAGATCTCGTTCTCGTTGGTGCGGGCCGTAATCGTCACCACAGAGGTGAGTTCGGTGCCGGCATTGGTAATGAAGGCCTTGGAGCCGTTGATTACCCATTCGTCACCGTCGAGAACTGCCTTGGTCTTCGTTGCACCCGCATCCGAACCCGCTTCGGCCTCGGTGAGGCCGAACCCCGCAAGCGCGTTGCCGGAGAGCAGATCCGGGAGAAGCCTCTCCTTCTGTTCAGCACTCCCGTAGTTGAAGATCGGATTGATGCCGAGGCCGACTCCGGCTTCGAGTGTGATCCCCATTGACTGGTCGACCCGACCTATCTCCTCGATGGCGACACACAGCGAGGTGAAGTCGCCACCTATGCCGCCGACGTCCTCGGGGAAGGGAAGACCGAATAGACCCAACTCCCCCATCTTCCGGACCGTCGCGACGGGAAAGGCACCTGTCTCATCCCACCTGGCGGCCTGGGGGGCAATCTCTGCCTCGGCGAAGTCGCGGACGACCTTCCGGAATGATTCGTGCTCGTCGGCAAGTTCGAATCTCAATGCTGTTCCTCTCACATACGGGTTGGCACAATTCCGTTTCGTATCAGCAAATCAACCACGGATTCGAGAGGCAGGCCTATGACGGTCGAGCGCAAGCCTTCAACACTCTCTACGAAGCCTCTCCCTTTGCCCTGAAGCGCATATGCCCCAGCCTTGTCGAGCGGCTCGCCTGTAGCCGCGTAGGCAGCCGCCTCCTCATCCGATACGGCTCTCATCGTGACCCGAGCCGCATCGATTCCCGTCTCGATCTGCCCACCTGGCTGAACCAGCGAAAAGCCCGTGTAGACCATGTGCGACCTACCAGCAAGCGACAAGAGCATCTCTGCCGCCTCGTCCTCGTCGACTGGCTTGCCATATACACGCTCACCCAGCGCGACACTTGTGTCGAAACCAAGAACGAATGCGTTCGAGTGGCTAGCGGCGACCACCTCGGCCTTCTCCTTGGCCATGCGCACTACGAACTCTTCTGGTGGTTCGTCTGCCAACCGGATCTCCTCAATATCGGGAGACACCACTTCGAACTCGAACCCCGCCATGCTGAGCAGCAGACGGCGGCGCGGCGAGCCACTGGCGAGAACCAGCGGCTTGGAGATCGGGTCAGTTACTTCAGACTCTTCGGTCATACCGACACGGTAGCGCGCTGGCTCGACCGAGATCGTGGCGAAGCTATGTTCCTGCCGGATCGGGAACTTCCCTCGGGCTATCGTGTCTATTGGGAGTACCGAACGGAGAGCAGCAGATGCGTTGGCGCAACCTTGAACGCAGCAAGAACGTAGAGGATCGCCGCGGCCAGGGTGCCAAAATGGCCGGCGGGGTGGGGGGCCTCGGCATGATCGGCTTGCTTCTGGTGCTTCTCATGGGAGGAGGCGGCGGTGACGTTGGCGACCTTCTGGGTCAGTTGGCCACCCCATCCACCAGCGCACCGGCTCAGGACTCATCCGACTTTGAGGGCATCGATGATGACGAAGCGTTCGTCATGGCCATATTGGGGACAACGGAAACCCTGTGGACCGACGTGTTTGCTTCCAGCGGGCAAACCTATGACCCCGCGACCGTGGTGCTCTTCAGCAACGCGACCCAGTCGGGTTGCGGTGGCGCCAATTCAGCTACCGGCCCCCACTACTGCCCTCTCGACGAGACCGTATACATCGATCTAACGTTCTACGACGAGCTGCAACGCCGCTTCGGAGCGGAGGGTGGCGATTTCGCCGAGGCCTACGTACTCGCCCACGAGATCGGTCATCACATTCAGCACGAGACTGGGATCATGGACCAGGTGCGGGAGGTGCAGCAGTCTCGACCGACAGATGCCAACGAATTCTCAGTCCGTCTCGAACTGCAGGCCGACTGCCTCGCAGGGGTTTGGGCCAATTCAATCTTCCAGCGAGAGAATGTGCTCGAACCGGGCGACATCTCAGAGGGACTGAGCGCAGCCGAAGCGGTCGGTGACGATCGTATCCAGATGACGACAACCGGTCGGGTCAACCCTGAGTCATTCACCCACGGGACGTCCGAGCAACGCATCAAGTGGTTCAACGTTGGCTACGAAACCGGCGACCCTGCGGCTTGCGACACCTTCAACCAGGACATCTAGGCCCGCCACCTACGAGAACGCAGCGATCCCCGTGATTGCCTGCCCCATTATCAGCGTGTGAACTTCGTTGGTGCCCTCATAAGTGAACACCGATTCCAGGTTGTTCATATGACGAATCACGGGATACTCGAGCGTGATCCCATTGGCGCCCAGTACCGAGCGAGCCTCGCGGGCCACATCGAGCGCCATCCGCACATTGTCCATCTTGCCAAAGCTGATGTCCTCAACGCCGGCTTTTCCTTCGTCCTTCATCCTGCCGATATGAAGAGCGACCAGCATGCCTCGGTTGACCGCCACCATCATGTCGACGAGCTTGCGCTGGGTCAGCTGGAACGAAGCGATTGGTTTCCCGAATTGCTGACGCTCCTTTGAATAGTCGAGGGCGGCCTCGTAGCAAGCGCGTGCTGCGCCAACCGCACCGAACAGAATCCCGAACCGTGCCTCATTGAGGCAAGCCAGGGGGCCCTTCAGCCCAACCACGTTCGGCAGCATTGCATCGGCGGGAAGCCGAACGTCGTTGAGCACCAACTCCGAGGTGACAGAGGCCCGCAGCGAGACCTTCTTGTGGATGTCGTTGGTGTCGAACCCTTCGGTATCGCGCGGCACGATGAACCCGCGCACGCCTTCTTCCGTTTGCGCCCACACGATGGCAACGTCGGACACTCCCCCATTGGTGATCCACATCTTGGAGCCGTTGAGCACCCAGTCAGATCCATCGCGTTTGGCGTGCGTCTTCATGCTGGACGGATCGCTGCCTGAATCGGCTTCGGTGAGACCGAAACAGCCGATCAGATCGCCCGCCGCCATTCCGGGGAGCCATTGCTGCTTCTGTTCCTCCGAGCCAAAAGCCCAGATGGGGAACATCGAAAGCGACCCTTGTACAGAGACGAAGCTCCGGGCACCGGAGTCCCCTGCTTCCAGTTCGGTGCAGGCAAGGCCGTACTGGACGGCGCTCGTTCCGGCACAGCCGTAGCCATCGAGGTGCATCCCCAGCAAGCCGAGGTCACCCATTTCCCTGGCGAGTTCACGAGGGAAATAGCCCTCTTCGAACCAATCAGCCACATCCGGCAGAACGCGGTCGCCGACCCACTCACGGACGGTGTCGCGCAATAGACGATCCTCTCCGTCAAGAAGGGCGTCGACGTTCAGGAAATCCCGCGGATTTGGCTTCCGCGGCCCTACTGCACCTTTGCTCATTGCCACTCCTGCTCGTTGAGACAACTTCCCAATGCTAGAAGGCTGTGGGTCGCCTCTATCCGGTATGGTCATCCGATGACCCAAGAACTACCTCCCCGGATCCATCTCGCTTCGCTGCCCACACCGCTCGAGCACGCCGAACGTCTCTCCAAGCACTGGGGTGGTCCCCAAATATGGATAAAGAGGGACGATTTGACCGGCTTCGGCCTATCCGGCAACAAGGTCCGCAAGCTTGAATTCCACTTCGCCGCCGCGGCCGCTAGCGGCGCCGACACCGTCATCACTTGCGGTGCAGTCCAGTCAAACCATTCGAGAGCGACCGCCTTGGCCGCAGCCCGTCTCGGGTACCGATGCATCTTGTTGCTGAGGAAGCCCGATTGCGTCGAGGTACCTGAGTTGCAGGGCAACTATCTCCTTGATCGGCTTGCTGGTGCCACCATCCGCTTCATGCCCCCGAACGACTGGGAGTTGCGCGACGAGTTGATGTCCGCAGAGGCGGCCACGCAACGGGCTGCCGGCCACGCGGCCTGGGTCATCCCGGAAGGTGCCTCCGACGCTCTTGGCATGTGGGGATTTGTGGTGGCGATGCGGGAGTTGGCCGACCAGGCGGTGCGCATCACGGGAGCACCCGCAACGCTCTGGCATGCCGCGTCATCAGGGGGAACGACCGCAGGTATCGGCTGGGCAGCAGACCGTCTCGGCTTGGACATTCCGATCGCGGCGTGCTCGATTGGCGACTCGGCGGCAGAGATCAAGGCCAAGGTGTCAGCGATCTGGCAGCAGGCGGCCATCGAGACCGCAACGGAGACCCCGACCGTTCCCATCGAATACATCGACCGCCACATCGGTGGCGGATACGGCATTGTGAGCGACGAGGACCTCGACATCCAGGCGGAAGCGACCTCGCTCACCGGCCAGGTGTTTGACCCGACCTACACGGGCAAGGCACTTGTGGGGCTTCGCCGCGAGATTGCCGCAGGAACATATGGCAAGAAGGACAACATCATCTTTTGGCATACGGGTGGCGGTTTTGCCGCCTTCTCGCACGACTTCAGTCGAATAGCCGCTGCTGACGGTCCTCACGCTTGATGCCCGACCATGGCAGGTTGTCCATGAACACCCATGATCTGCGATGGATCGTCGATGGGCCCAGCGCATGTAGAGCGGCCTTGTGGGTTGGGCCGGGATAGCCCTTGTTCCCCTCGAAGGCGTAGGCGGGGAACTCAAAGGACGCTTCCCGCATCAGCCGGTCTCTTGTGACCTTGGCGAGGATCGAAGCAGCTGCAATTGAGAGCGATCTCGCGTCACCGCGTATGAGCAGGTCGGTCGGGCCGGCGTGGGCAAAGTCCCAGTTGCCGTCGAGAAGCAAGTGATCTGGTCCAACCCCTAGGCCGTCTAGAGCTCGCCGTGCCGCCAATGTCATCGCCGCCGACATGCCGAGGTGGTCACATTCCCGCGGGGACGCATGCCCGACCGCCCACGACACACACCACTCGCTGAGACGGTCGAAGATTGCCTCGCGCTCCCCCTCGGTCAGCATCTTCGAGTCGCGGATCTTGTAGATCCTCTTGTCTTGCGGAATGACGGCCGCACCGATAGTGAGCGGACCAGCCCACGCTCCGCGACCCACTTCGTCCATCCCGACGATGTTGGTCTTACCCTGCTCCCACAGTGGCCGCTCAAACCGGAGCGAGGGCGACTTGCCCCGATTCGCCGAACGTAGCTGCGGAACTGTTGACGCCATCTCAGTTGGTCGTCAGGTCATGGGGATACTGGGCGTACAGGCTCAGCCGTCCTGGCTGGCGCCGCAAAATCCGACTCCACAAGTCTGCCGGGTCCCCAAATACATCCGAAACTATCGGTTCGATCACGAACCAGGAATCGATGGCCATCTCCACCTCGAGCTGCCCGGCATCCCAGCCCGAGTATCCGGAGTAGACACGCACTTGCTCGGGCAGGTCGTCTGAATCTGGTGGATCGGTCAGGTCGATGAAGCCAACCCCGGAGAAAAGACCATCCCTGCCCTCTCCGTCGATCTCCGACCACTCGGCGACACCGACGGCCACATCGTTCTGGACAGGACCACCTATGTACACAAGCCCCGGTTCGGCGAGAAGATTCGCCCATGCCGGAAGGTGCTCGCCTGCTTCTTCCTTGGTCGGGCGATTCAGAATCGTTCCGAAAGCACCATCTTCGCCGTGCTCAAACAGCAGAACCACAGTTCTGTAGAAATTCGGGTCGCGCAACTCCGGGTTTGCCACCAGGAGCTTCCCGCTAAATGATGCTGCCATGTCGGTCTCCGTCGCCAGCTGAGGCTAGTTGAAAACTCCCCAGCCGCTCCCAGTATTGTGGACCCAAGGAGGTACAAGATGGAGTTGACAAGCACCAGCATCGCAGACGGAACCCCGATTCACGGCGACTATGCATTTTGCCTACCCGATCCCGAGTCGCATGCGACATTCGGTCCTAACCGTAACCCACATCTGGCGTGGACAGAGGCACCCGCTGGAACCAAGTCCTTCGCTTTGATCTGTCACGATCCTGATGTCCCGACCAGGGCCGACGATGTGAACCAAGAGGGCAGGGAGGTTCCTGAGGACCTTCCTCGTACGGACTTCTTCCACTGGCTCGTCGCCAATCTTCCCGCGGATCTCTCTGCAATCGCGGAGGGGGCGTTCAGCGACGGTGTTGTGCCCCGCGGCCAGCAGGTGGCCAGCGGCCCGCACGCAACGGCGCAGGGCCGCAATGACTACACCTCATGGTTTGACGGAGATCCCGACATGGATGGCTCGTATTACGGGTACGACGGACCCTGCCCGCCGTGGAACGACAGCATCATCCACCACTACGTGTTCACGGTCTTTGCGCTCGATGTCGCTGAGTTGTCCCTCCCCACGGGCTACCGCGGCGCTGACCTGCGCCAGGCAATCGATGGCCATGTCTTGGATCATGCATCTGTGACCGGCACCTATACGCTCAACCCGAGGCTACGTACCTAAGTGTCAGCGTTGGGAAATCCAGGCGCTATCGTGCCCGGCTCATGAACAAAGCAGTAATCGCCGACCTACCCAAGGTCGAGCTCCACAACCACCTCGACGGTGGGCTGCGCGTCGAGACCGTCATCGAGTTGGCCGCCGCCATCGACTACCCCGGCTTGCCCTCAACCGATCGTGCCGAACTCGAAGACTGGTTCCTCCAGGATGATTCCGGTTCGCTCGAGAGCTACCTTGCCGGATTTGAGCACACGATTGCCGTGATGCAGACCAAGACCGCAATCGAACGGGTCGCCTACGAGTCAGGCCTTGACGCCGCTGCCGACGGAGTCGTCTACGCCGAAATCCGGTTTGCACCAAGCCTCAACACCCAGCGTGGGTTGGCTCAGGAAGATGCCATTGAGGCTGCCCTCGCCGGATTTGCGCAGGCCGAGGCTGAGGCCCCGGTCACCTTGCGCCTCATCGTCGACGCAATGCGAAATGAGCCAGATTCGATGGCCGCGGCCAAGGCTGCAACCCGCTTTGCGGGCCAGGGCGTCGTCGGCTTTGATCTCGCCGGTCCCGAGTTCGGTTTTCCTGCCGACGATCATGCGGAAGCATGTGCCTTGGCTCTCGACAACGGGCTCGGCCTAACCATTCATGCCGGCGAGGCTGAAGGGCCGGAGAGCATTCGCACGGCCATCGAGAAGTGTGGCGCTCAACGTATTGGGCACGGGATCCGCATCATCGAAGATCTCGAGTTCGCCAACGGCGAAGTGACCCGGCTTGGTGATATCGCCATGGTTGTGCGCGATCAGCAAATCCCGCTTGAGGTCTGCCCGACATCGAACATTCACACCCTCGGGATCAACGCCGCTTCTCATCCATTGGGATTGCTGACCCGTCACGGTTTCAACGTAACCCTCAGCACCGACAATCGGCTGATGAGCGCCGTGACGCTATCCGACGAGCTACGACTCGCCGTCGACTATCACGGCTATGACCTCACCGATCTGTGCAGGGTGACTCTTGCCGCGTTGGACGCGGCCTTTATTGATGAAGCCGAGCGGGCCCCCATCAGAGCCATCGTTGCGGCCGGTTACGCCAGGTGATCCTTTAGCCACGATGCAACGAACCCCAGCACCTCGGCCTGTTCCGGCTCGTTGTGCGTCTCATGGCGCAGCCCAGGGAAGAGCTTCCTCTCGACTCCCGGCAAGGCTGCCAACGGCGCAGATGCCGACGGCGGTACTAGCTCATCCTCGGCGCCATGAATAACAAGCGTCGGCGTGGTGATCCGACCGAGCTTGTCTTCCATCGCCTCCATCTGCCCCATCAATGCGGCGCCAAACTTTGCCGTTGTCTTGGTCTCCACCAACGGATCCGCAAAGTACTTCTCGCCGACGGATGGATCACGCGACAACTGTTCGCCCTTGATCGAGCTTGGAAAGTACATTCCCGGGCGAACCCGGCTGACAACCTTGGCCGCAAGCCGAAGCGGTGCGGGGATTTCGGCCGCTAGTGCTGGCGCCGACATCACAAACAGATCTGGCTGGGGCCGGGTGCTCGCACCGTAGGACGCGGCGACGAGACCACCCATCGAGTGGCCGTAGATGATGAGGGGCAGATCGTCGTCGACCTCCGAAGCGACCAACTCCAGGTCGTCGAGGTACTCATCGAACGAATCGAGATGCACCCGGTCACCCCCTGAAGCACCGTGACCACGCTGGTCATACGCGACGACCTCGAAACCTTCGTCTACGAAGTAGTCGCCAACGTGCTCGTAGCGACCCGAATGCTCGCCCAACCCGTGGACGATCAGAATGCGTGCCTGCGGTTTGGCGCAGGCCCAGTGCCGCACCAGGAGGCCCAGGCCGTCATTTGCCATCAGCTGCGAGGTTGTGCTGGTCATGTTGTCCCTCCGGTTGCGAGAGCAGCTCCAATGATGCCTGCGCGATTGCGGAACCGCGCTGGGGTGATTGTGGCCCTGGTGTCGAACAGGTCTGAGTAGTGGTCAAAGTCCTTTGAGATCCCGCCACCGAGGATGAAGTGGTCGGGAGCGAGGACTCGCTCGACATGTAGGAGGTACTCATTCAGTCGGGCGGCCCACTTCCGTTCGGGGAGGCCGCTATCGACCACCCGGGCCGCCGCATAGGTTTCTGCGTCGGCTCCTTTGAACTCCAGATGGCCCAACTCTGTGTTGGGAACGAGAACCCCATCGGTGAAGAGGGCGCTCCCGATGCCGGTTCCCAATGTCAACAGCAACACCACACCCGACAGATCGCGTGCGGCGCCAAGAACATTCTCTGCGATCCCAGCGGCATCGGCATCATTGAGGACCGTCACCGGCAGGCCAAGGCGTGCGGACAGATCGGCGCCGGCGTCCGTGCCTATCCAACTGTCATCGATGTTCGCTGCCGTGTAGGCGACACCAGACCTCACTACGGACGGCAGGGCGAAACCAACAGGTCCGGTCCATTCGAAGTGAGCGACTAATTCGTCGATAACGGCATAGACAGCCTGCGGTGTCGAGGGCTGAGGGGTGGGGATCCGCTTGCGCTTCACGATCCGTTTGCCCGTTCCAAGATCGACGGGGGCTGCCTTGATACCACTGCCCCCGACATCGATTCCCAACGCCTGCATATCTTCCTTCCTAGACGCCTGCTCGTACGATCGAACAGAACCTTGGATTCTCTTGTCGGGACCACGCTACTTGCACGCGAAGCCCACCCGGGAATTCAGGGAAACGACGGCCCAGGGCCGTACTCCCCGCAAACCCTGCCGCGGACAGCAATCCGGCTGTCGCCTCAGCCGGTCCGGGCAGACTTACGATAAACACATCCGTCTCTGGTTCCTTGTGTGGTAGACGGACTCCGGGGATCTGGGCCAAACTTCTGGCAAGGTGACGAGCATCTTCAGGACCGCTCCAAGGCCGATCGATCGACATCACCGCAGCCCCCTCTGGTGGGGCGAGGTCGAACCTGCCAAAGAAGTTGGGTTTCTCCACAACGAACAGAACACCCGTTGGGTCGGGCACCGCCTCCCACACTGTCTTTCCGCCGACCACCGGGACCTGGGTGACACCGGTTGTGTCTGCCAGCCAGGTCGCTCGCGACACGATCACCCCGCTGAGACTTCGTGCGGCGGCGGCCTCCATTAGATCGGGATGAGCGAGATCGGTCAACGATCGAGGAAGGGTGGATCGACCAGCTCGACAGCCTGCCAGTTACCCCTTACCTCGAGTTCCAGATTTGCGTCATTGTCGATCGGGGGCGTCACATAACCCATTCCGATACCGACCTCGAGCACTGGGCTGAAGTTGCCTGAGGCAACCTCGCCAACCGAGTCACCCGAACGTAACGGATATCCGTGGCGCGGCGGTCTCCGATCCGCGGTCCGGAAGGCGACCAGTTGCTTGCTCAGACCCGCGCTGCGCTGTGCGGCAAGGGCGTCACGGCCAACGAATTCATGGTCCCAATCGACCACCCAACTGAGACCCGCCTCGAGGGGGCTGGTTTGCTCGTCCAAATCTTGGCCCCACAGCGGATACCCCATCTCGAGACGCAAGGTGTCCCGGGATCCAAGACCCGCAGGTACCGCGCCAACCTCGAGCAACGAGGCAAGCAATTGGCTGCCGTTTTCGTTCGGCACCGCAATCTCGGCACCTCTCTCGCCTGTGTAGCCGGTTCCTGAGACCCACATCGGCCCGTCGGCGAACTCGCCCGTTGCGACCCGGAATCGTCCCGGCACGATCCCTATGGCGTTGTCCAGGACTTCGGCGCTATCGGGACCCTGCACTGCCAGCAGAACTGTATCGGAACGTACGGGCGCAGCCTCCACACCAGGGGCGGCCGCAAAGCGACCGAGGAGCTCGTCGAAGTTCACGCCGTTCGGCATTACCCAATACTCATCCTCGGCGAAACGCCAGATGATTATGTCGTCGACAACACCCCCCGTTTCATTCAGGGCCATCGTGTACTGGGCCCGCCCCGGCTTGATCTTGTCGATGTCGTTGCACAGCTCCTTGCGAATAGCTGCGGTCGCCCCCACACCAGTTAGGCGGAAACGGCCAAGGTGGGTGACGTCGAACACGCCGACTGACTGGCGGACCGCCATGTGCTCGGCGATTACACCCTTGTACTGCAACGGCATCTCCCACCCGCCGAAATCAGTGAAACGGGCGCCCAAAGCTTCGTGGTCGGAGCGCAGTGGCGTGTCGGGCATGTGGGAAACCTCCAGAGTCGCTGCCGACGCAGCCTACAGGCGGTCACCGCCGCCCTGCTGCAAACGTTGCTAGCCGACCGCCAGCGTGTTGTCGCCACCAAGGTCTTCGATGCGGGGTGCACCTGGCATGCGAGTCGGAACCGGCGGCATGTCTTGGTCCGGCGGTTCCGCCAGGCCGTACTTCACAAGCAGATTCAGATAGTCACGCTGATAGAAGACCTTGCATTGAATCTCGGGATGAAACTCGCCGAGAAGACGCACCTTCTTGTTCTTCTTCGTGACGAGCTTCTGGCTCATGGTTGTGATCTCGATGTAGAGGTCGTCACCAGGCAGATAGAAATCGGGCCGGAAGAACTGTGCCGGATTTCCATCCTCGTCGAACCCGATGGCGAACTCACGCGGCTCGTACTCCCAGTCCACTTCGTAGAAGTCGAGGAGTAGCGCAAACTGCCGTTCGCTCTCATGAGCGAAGTCGACAGCATCAGCCGGTCGTGGCTCGTCGAGGAGGTCGTAGCTCAGTTGGCCTTCGCCTCCGTGATTTCGCTCACGACCGCACCCTCTTCAGGGAACAGGCGGTGGATCTCACCTTCGAGCTCCTGCTGCACAGGACCGACGGCGATCCCAAAGACACCTTGGCCCTTCTGGAACACGTCCACTACCTCGTCGGGGCTGTGCGCCGCAAAGATGGTGGCGCCATCCGACAAGAGCGTCACGTCGGTGAGTGGGTTGTTGCTGGCAAGCTGTTCACGCAGGATGGCCATCGCGCTACGAATCTTCTTTAGGCTCATCCCGGCATCCAGAAGCCGCTTGACGACCTTCAATTGAACGATATCTCCGAAGGAGTAGCGACGTTGGGTGCCGGATCCTTGGGCGGATTGAACCGACGGTTGAATGAGACCGGTACGAGCCCAATAGTCAAGCTGGCGATACGTGATCCCAACCAGACTGCACACCTGTGGGGCGCGATATCCGGTGTCCTGGTCTTTCACAGCAAGCCTCCTTATGGCCTGTAGCTTACATCGACGTAATTCCGCCCGCCGAACTACGCCAGTGAAGTTACAGATGAGGATCGCGACTTGTCAACAACCCTGTGGATAACCCAATGAATACGGGGTGCAATCTCGGCGTCGGCCGTCACTCCCCCAGCCGCGGCTCTACGAGTCGTGGGATTGGCCTGAACCGAAGTCCTCGGGTGTGATGTCTTCGAGGAACTCACGGAAGCGCTCGATCTCTTCCTCTTGGCCATCTTCCTCGATCTCGACACCGACCTCGTCGAGCAAGGCACGGTCGGCGAATACCGGCGATTCGGTTCGCGCCGCAACGGCAATCGCATCAGAAGGACGGGCTGAGATAGTCGTCTCGCCGTCATCCCCGTTCATCACAAGATTGGCGAAGAAGGTCCCACCGACAAGCTCTGTCACGTCGACACGCACAACCTCGGCGCCCAGGGCATCGATCACCTGCGTCAATAGATCATGAGTCATCGGACGTTGTGGCTCGATACCTTGCAGGGCGAGCGCGATGGCAGTCGCCTCGTTCGGACCAATCCAAATCGGTAGGTAGCGCGATCCGTCGGTCTCGCGAAGCAACAAGATCGGTACGTTGGATGGGAGCTCAATTCGTACTCCAACGAGTTGCATAGGTACAGGGTCCATGCTGCCAGCCTATCACCGAGCGATTTCTGAGCTGCCGTCGACGGTGGATGCAAACACAGCTTCTGGAAAGGACTCGTCGAGGTCCTGAAGACGCTCCATGTCCATCACTGCCCACACGCCGGGGAGATTCCGGTACCGACCGTTCCAATCCAGCCCGTAGCCGAGCAGGAATTCGTCGCCGATTTCGAATCCGCGGTATTCGAGCGGGACCTCGACAATGCGGCGCGGCACCTTGTCCAGTAGGGCGACTGTCTTGAGACTCGCCGGTTGCCGGACGGCAAGATTGCGCAGCAGCGTGCTGAGGGTGAGACCGGTGTCAACGATGTCTTCCACAAGCAGCACATGGCGGCCTTCGAGAGAGATCGCCGTATCCATCGCGACCGATACCCGTCCTTTGGTACCGAACCGAGTCAATAACAAGAAGTCGACCTCGTGGGGTTCGTCAATGGCTCGGATGAGATCGGCAATGAAGGGGACACAGCCCTTCAACACACCGACGAGGACTGGATTCAGATCGGCATAGTCGGTGGCTATCGCTTCGCCGAGTTCGGCAATCCGCTTGGCCAACGCATCTTCACTGACAACCTCGAGGTACGGAGTCTTCAACCCGATCCACCGAGAACGATCGGCACCATCCCACGAACCATGTCGACGATCGCTTGAGTTCCAGGTGTATCTCCCCACGCCGTGGTCTGCTCGCGGCCGTTTACCAAAGGCCGCCGCATCTTGATGACTGTCTGGGTGTCAAGATCGAGAGTCAGCCCGACGGTGCCTCCCCCACCCTCTTGCTCCACGAGCGGCATCAGAAAGCGGTCACGCAGCGACAGACGGGCGGTTGCGTAGTCGAAGAGGATTGCGGTGTCGGCAAAGTGGTCCTCGCTCCCCATCACCACTCCAACGAGTTCCTGGCCGTCAGTTTCAATCACCGACACGAGCACACGGCCGGCCTCACCCGTGTAGCCGGTCTTCATGCCGACGACCCCCGGATACTTGTTGAGCAAGCGATTCGTGTTCCTCGAGAAACGGTCCGCACCGTCGGGGCCGGGCTTGAACCGGATAAAGCCGGTTCGGGTGAGCTGAGCAAGTACGTCGTCATCCAGAACGGCTCGCGCCACAACGGTCAAGTCACGGGCTGAGGTGTAGTGCTCATCATCATCGAGACCATGTGGGTTGATGAAGTGGGAGTGTTCCAACCCCAACTCGATCGCCTTGGCGTTCATCATGTCGGCGAAACCCTCGAGACTCCCCCCTGCGTGTTCTGCGAGGGCCGTAGCGGCGTCATTGCCTGAGCGAACCAGAACGGCAGCCAAGAGATCCCGGATGCTCCACACCTCGCCGGCGACGAGTCCAATCTCGGCTTCGCCGACATCGGCGGCTGCCTGTGAGATTCGTACTCGAGTATCGAGGTCTGCGTGATCGCGAACGACGAGGGCAGTCATCAGCTTTGTTACCGAGGCCATCGCCCTTTCCTCGTCGGCGTTGCCCTCGAGGACGGTGAGGCCGCTCTCGGCATCAACGACGATCCAAGCTCCCGCATCAATCACCGGCGGTTCGGGAACAACCGGAAACCGCACGGGCGCAGCCAGCGTGGTTACGGCCGCAAGGACCAGGATTGGGGAGAGTAGGCGTTGCATCATCCCTCGAGGAGTCTGCGCAGCCGCGCCCGAACGAGGTTCTCCTGCAACTGAGCGCCTGCACTGGCACCGTCGGCGAGCAGCTCAGCAGCCCGCCGTCGGTTCTTCGGATTTCGGTGTCGCAACAGCGGCGTTGCCAGTTGGGCGAGCAAGTCGACCTCGCGGTCGGCAGCAAGCCGGAGCGAACGGATGTGGCGACCCTCAAAACCCCTCGCAAACAGTCGGTGGGCCGAACGCGCAATGGCGAGGTCTTCATCACGGAAGATCTGACGACCGTCGGGAAGATCCAGCGGCGTCAGAACACCCTGCGAGATCAGCTCATCAACCTGCTCCCGAGTCAACCCGCTGGCCCGACATAGTTCGTCGACGGCCATAGAGACACCGGCGCTGCCAAAGTAGGCCTCAGGGGCAGGTCCGCTGTCGCGGGGCGTCGCCGTGTCCTCCCCCCGATCCCATGAAGTGAGCTTGGATTTGATGACCTTGAGCGGAAGGAAGTGATCGCGCTGCTCACTGAGCACGTAGCGGAGACGCTCAACATCGGCCTCGCCAAACATCCGGTACCCCGATGGGCTACGAGTGGGGCTGATCAGCCCTTGAGCTTCGAGAAAACGGACCTTGGAGACAGTGAGGTCCGGAAAGTCGGCACGGAGATTGTTGATCACTTCTCCGATTGACAGCGTCTTTCGGTCCGCCAGCTGCGCCGGAGCCGTCGCTTCGTCAGCCATGTCCGCCCGCTACGACCAGGTGGAACTTGCCGATGATCACCTCGTCGCCGGGCTGAAGCCTGGCTGTGTCTTGTCGGTCAGCGTTGATGTAGGTCCCATTCGTCGACCGGAGATCCTCAACGCTCAGCCCATCGGCATCGACGGTGAAGCGAGCGTGATGACGGGAGACGGTTACGTCACCGAGAAAGATCTCGACATCGTCGGAGCGCCCGGCAAGCGTTTCGCCGTCTCCGAGTACATATGTGAGCCCGGCGCGGGGCCCTCTCTCGACTATCAGGGCGTAGCGGAATGCCCCCTCGATCTTCCCAACCATCTCACCGACGTCTGCAGAACCGGCGTCCGGGTTGTAGTAGACGGTCTTTTCTGCGTCGGGGAGGTCGTCAGGCGCGTTGTAGTGGTCGGCCATGCCAATATCGTAGTCGCAAAGCCTCGACAACAGGTTGAGACTCTGGGCAATTCTCGATCAGCGGCGATGCTCCCTTGCGACTATTCGCTGAATGCCTCGTATGCGGCTGGGTCCATCAGGGCTTCAACACCGCTCGCATCGCCAGAGATCACCACGAACCATGCCGCTGCGTAGGGATCTGAGTTGATGGTTTCGGGGGCGTCGACAAGTACCTCGTTGGCCGCCGTGATGGTTCCACTGATAGGGGCATACACATCGGCGACGGACTTGGTTGACTCGATCTCGGCAAAAGCCTCACCCGCGGTGACTTCAGCACCGACGTCGGGGAGGTCAACAAAAACAACATCGCCAAGAGCGTCTTGGGCGAAGTCGGTGATACCGACCCGTACGCTGCCATCGTCTTGAACCTGAACCCACTCGTGGTTCTCGGTGTAGCGGAGTCCCTCTGGAATCTGCACGGCTTCTCCTGTGTTTCGATCTGCCTTGAGCTTAACTTGCCGAGGCGGATCGCCTTGTGCGAATCGCTTCGACAGCGTCGCCCGCATATTGCACGCCAACGACGTAATACAAGATGAGGCCGGGGACGCCGACGATCCATGCAAGCACGGTTGTCAATTCCCACTCGGATCCGACAAAGAACAAGGCAACCGCCAGGTACAGCAGCAGAGTGGCCAGTTTGCCCATATCGCGCACGTCGAGCTTCGTGTGACCCATGATGGCAACAACGATTGCTCCGACACCGACGATGGCTTCGCGCACGATCAATGCCCATGCGAACCAAAAGGGCAGGTCACCCGAAATCAACCCGGCGATTACCGCCGTAGCTACGGCGAGACGGTCTGCCAGCGGATCAAGAAACTTGCCGACCTCCGAGACCTGATCGAGCTTGCGAGCCAGGTAACCGTCAATCCAGTCGGTAGCGCCGATGAAGCCAAGGAGCCACCCAGCGGCAAAGGGGTCGTCCTTGCCAAACAGGAGCCATAGGAAGACCGGAATGAGCCCGAGACGGACGAGTGAGATCAGGTTAGGGATGGTAAGCACGAGGCTTACGGTATCAGCCTACGCGGACGACACGGAAGCGAATGCGGTCCAGTTCCTGTTCCTCGAAGGTGACTGCGAACGCATAGCCCTTTGCATCGGGGAATTCGATGCCGTGGAACGGGCTCACGATGGGCACAATGCTCGAAGAACCGGGAGGCAGATTGGGTGGCGCACCAACACGAAGCTTCCCCTTGGCCTCGACACCCATGTCGACACCGTCCTCGTCAATCAGGCGCAGCGAGATCTCCAGATCGCGATGCCGCTCATCAGGCTCGATCTCCGCAACCAGGGCAACGGTCAGGCTGCGATGGATCACCGGGAGTTTGCGAGCGCTGATCGTATCAAACCCGCCCCCGAGCACGAACAGTTTCCCGCCCTGAACTTGGGCCGAATCGGCAAGCATCGCCGTGGTCAAACGCACCGTTGTCTCCTCATCTTGCAGGCCTCATCAAAGGCTAGCGCCTGCATGTGTCACTCGAGTATTCGGACTCTTACCCCCCTGTATCGGTCGGTAAGCCCGCAGACCTAACCACTGATTCTGAGGCCTTCTATCCCTCATTTGAGGGAGGTAACGGCAACCCATCGGCACCGGTGACGTATTGTCCCCCGATGCCGTTGCGGATACTGACCATCAACCTATATAACGACCGGGCAGAATGCGACTCTGTGGCCGAGGCCCTGCGGCAATTCGAACCTGATGTTGTTGCTGCGCAGGAGCTATCCAGCCGTGGAGCTGAGGTGTTGGACGAGTGGGGCGACTATGCGCTGCTCGACCCGCAGGACGATATGACGGGGATGGGCATTGCAGCCAGACGTCCCGCCGAATTCTCCCGCATGCAATATCCCAACCGGAATCCAGTGGTTGCACGGTTTGATGCGGCCGATGTGGGTTTTACGGAAGGTGTTGAACTCGTCAACGCTCACCTGGTCAACCCGATCTCTCGGCCCCTGCGAGAGTCAAAGCGGTTGCGTCGGCTCGAGGGAGATGCCCTAACCGAGCTCCTCACCAAGCCCTACGAGACATCTGCCCGGGTGCTTGCAGGGGATCTCAACTCCTCCCCCGCTTGGCCGATGTATCGCCGACTCGCCGCGGTAGCCACCGATGCTGCTGTCGAAGCGGGAAACCCCCTGCGAAGCTGGGGACCCACACCAACTTCCCCACGCATGCTGCGGATCGACCATGTCTTCACTCAAGGTGCGCGTTGCACCAGCGCACAGCTAGTCGATGTGGCGGGAGCCGATCATCGCGGGCTGCTGGTGGAACTGGAGCCGACTCGGTAGCGGCGTGCCAGCGACCAGCCAAGCGCTACTCGCCACAGAACCAGCCCGAACCCGTTCACGAGGATGGTGACGACTACGAATACGGGCGGGATGTCGCGACCCAGAATTGCGCCGCGCAAGAAAGTCGCCAGCGGTGCGGCAAGCAACCAGGCCCACCCAACTCTCCAAATCGCTCTTGGCTCGTCGATGACCGCTGGGCTGTAGACGTCGAGGAACGGGGCCACCGCCCCCCATGCCAGCAGCGAGGCGACCAACGTGACTGCCATGCGGCCAAAGGCATCGAGCGTGAGGTGTGTGGCAAAGCCGACAACGGTCAAAGCAACCAGCACAACTATGTCGCCGACGATCGCTCGGCGTTGACTCTCTGTGAAATACGGCATCAGGTCTCTTGCTCTTTAGACCCGACGAGATTAGCCCCGCGGTGTCGCCCAATCCGACGGAACCGGACCCGACTCGGTGCGCGGCACAACGGCGGGCTCGAAAACCCAGGTGTAATCAATTGGCTGAGGAGACCGGCAATGCCGATCAGTTCTAGCCGTTGCCCTTGGCCTTTTTGGCCGCACGCTTTTCCTTGAGGGTCTTCGCAGCGGGCTTCTTAGCCGCTCTGCCGCCCTTGTCCTTCGATGCCATGAATACCTCCTGGATCCCTCCCAACATAGCGGGAGAATCGTTGCATGAGACGCACTCGTTGCGGCAGGACACGACACCACCAGGGTTTCCCAGCCGCAACATCACCTCGCTAGGTTCCGATCTTCAGCGGTGAATTCGGGGCGAGGCTCAACGTTCGCCGGATATGCAGTGACCTCAGGGTGCGTCGAGGAGAAGGCTGGGTCTCTCGAGGGCGGCAACGAAGACAACGAACGCCGGGACACACGCTTTGATCCACTCATGGCTGAACCATACCGATCACCCTCGGTAGGAGGGAGCGACATCGGGTGTCAGCCGTACTCAGCTCGCTCGGAACTCTCGCACTGCCAGGTTGATGGTTGGGAACGAGCGGATCGTCCCCTCCGGCTCGAGCAGCCCGGCGCGGGTGAGCCGATCGATAGTGGGATGGTTGGCCCGCGCAATCCCGATGACGTCGATACCCCTGGTGACGTAAATGGTTGATCAGCAGTGGTCTCTGACTGGCAAGGGGCAACGCTTGCGTAGCATTGGCGGTAGCCGACTCAAACGTCGCTTCCACTTGCCGAACAGGCGTGCATCGGGAAATCCAGATCTGCCCCAGACGACGGCGGTTAATCAGCACACGCCACTTCAGCTATCGGTTCAGTGCGCAGCAGTGCGTGACCCTCAAAGACCATAAGCTCAGATCGGTCCACGCGATAGGCCGTGGTCTCACTGGCTCCGCGATTCTCAGCACGAAACACACAATGAGCGAGACGTTCGGCGACTAGAACGATGGACAAGCTCGGATTGTCTCGCCTCTCACCGCGATACCAATACTCATCCTCGCCCGTTGCGCATATCTCGATGTGGAAGTCTGCAGTCGTGAACCGCGCGATCGGCTCACCCTCTGACCGACTGGCCTGCGCTAGTAACTCCGGATGACACGCGCTACTACCCGAGTTCGGACCCCAATCCACGCTCACGTTCGACTCGCCTGCGATGCCCGTTAGCGATACGACACCCCAGTCGCCATCGCTCAATACGGCTTCTCGTACACCGTAGGCGAGGAGCGCTACGCCAGCTGAAGCGACTATGCCGGCAATCCAGCGGATTGCCTCGCGATCACTTCGGAGGCCCCCTGCCAGACCGGCGGCAACGATGGCTACTACAACGATTGACAGGCCGATGTTTATTAGCACGCTCGTAGCGTAGATCCCCGAGCCCAGGTGTGACGCCAACCTCTCAAGAATCGGCGCCCATGCTGCCCGCGAGGACTGTCCCCAAGGCAGGTGATCGAAAGGCTCGGGGATGACCGCTTGCTTCCTGTATCCCGCTCTCCCCGCCAATAGACAGAATCCCTTGCAGCACAAGGGATCCCACTGGTCGGGCTGGCCGGATTTGAACCGGCGACCTCTTGACCCCCAGTCAAGCGCGCTGCCAAGCTGCGCCACAGCCCGTTGTCGACCTGGGCCGACAGACGGCAACGATAGTCCATTGGCGATGACGACGGTTCGCGTCTTCCCCCCTCCTCGAGGCCGGAGGCTTTCGATCCTCCCACCAGGGGAGGATCGCTGCGCGTTACGTCAAGCGGACTATGTCACTGTGGGCAAAGACGTGTCCAACCGCGAGGTTCAGCGGTTCCCGCCCATAGAGCTGCGGGGGCACCGAGATGTCGGCCAGGTATAGCTCACCAACCACTCGCTCGGCCGCATCGCCTAATAGGCCTGCTTTCGGAAGCGCCAATGTCATGGTCGCCGCTGCCCTCATCGCTGGCTCAAACACGGTGCCACTTGTCGTGTCGAGTCCCGATGGGGCGTCAAGCGACAACACCGGGGCATCGGCATCGTTCGCCCACTGGATCAGTTGGCCCGCCCTCCCCCGTGGATCTCCCTTCAAGCTGTAGCCGATGAGGCCATCGAGGATTAGGTCCGCAGACGCATATGGGAGGTCATGGTGCAGGATCGGGATCCCCAGTTCCTCGAGTATCCGCAGCTGTTGAGCGGGGACCGGTGTCATCTGGTCGCCAAGAGCTGTGACTGCGACCCGCACCGCGGCGCCGTAGCCGTGCAAACGACGCGCTGCCACCATTGCTCCACCGCCATTGCCGCCTGTCCCGGCGAGAACGACAACCGTCTTGCCGCGTGGATCACCGTCGAGGAACCTAGTCCGGGCGAGATGCGCCAAGTTGCGGCCGGCATTCTCCATCATCCGGGTGAGGTCGATGCCAAAATCCTCGATCATCGCTCGATCGACTTCGATCATCTGGTCGGTCGTCAGATACGGGACTTCGCCTTCTGCCCATGGGATGTCCATCGCAACCTCAGATCTTGTCGATGACCCAGCCGACAGTCTGGATCAAGCGCCAGCCCAGGTAGAGCGCGGCGAGCGTGATAATGATCATGAATCCGATTGGCCAGGTTTCGTCGTCGGTCTCGGTCTCGGGGGTCGTCCCGGGGCCGTCATCCATGGGGTTGCACTCCGCGGAGGGGGTAGAGCCCGTTCCCCCCCTCGTACGAGCTTCGCTCGTCCGATCCCCCCACAAGGGGGGGATTACCCGAAGACCTCGTGTTCGAACCACAAGCCACTCCCTCGAGTTCACCTTGCGAACTCCCAAGGAACCCACACCGTAGGTTCCCCCCCTCGTACGAGCTGCGCTCGTCCGATCCCCCCACAAGGGGGGGATTGCTCAGAACCTGTTGAGATTCACTGGTCCTTCCCTGGAGCTCGCTTGGCGAGCTCCCAAGGAAACCACTTTGTGGGTTCCCGGTCATACCGGGGGGACGCCGTGGCGGCGGTCTGAGAAGTGGCGAGTCTTTCGGGAGGCGTAGGAGAGACGCTCGATGATCTCTAGACGCAGGTCCTCTGGCTCCACAACGCCGTCGATGATGATTTCGGAGGCGACTCGCATCAGGTCGACGTCCTCGTTGTACTCCGCCTGGCGTTCGGCGACAAAGACCTCTCGCTCGTCCTCGGGGAGTTCTTGGATCTTGTTGAAGTAGACCGCATTGACGGCAGCTTCGGGGCCCATCACTGCGATCTCTGCGGTTGGCAATGCCAGCGTGGCATCGGGGCGGAATCCGGGGCCGGAGAACGCATAGAGACCTGCTCCGTATGCCTTGCGAACGATGATCGACAGACGGGGCACCGTTGCCTCGGCGATGGCGGTCAACATCTTGGCGCCGGCCCTGATGATGCCTTGGCGTTCGACATCGGTACCGATCATGAAGCCGGGCACATCGGCAAAGAACAGCAGAGGGATGTTGAATGCATCACACAGCCAGATGAACCGTGCCGACTTGTCGGCAGAATCCACAAAAAGCACTCCCCCGAGATGATTCGGTTGCGACGCAACGATCCCAACAGGCTGACCATCGATGCGGGCCAGGGCGGTGATGACTTCTCGAGCAAACAGCTCCTTGATCTGGAGCAGGCTGCCTTCGTCGAAGATGCCTCGCAGAAAGTCGAGCATGTCGTAGACCGCAGTTGGCTCCTCGGGCAACACTTCGTCGGGCTGGCACTCGGGGTCTGGATCAGTCCCCTCGTATCGCATCGGGAGCTCGCGATAGCCGTCGGGCAGGTACGAGAAGTAGAACCGTGCCCAGTCGATGGCCTCTTCGTCGGAGTGCACCAACACGTCGCCACAACCCGAGGTGGTGCAGTGCATCCTCGCCCCACCAAGATCCTCCAGCGTTGTCTTCTCCCCGATCACCATCTCCGCCATACGGGGAGAACCGAGATACATCGAGGCGTTCCCCTCGACCATGATCACCACGTCGCAAAACGAAGGGATGTAAGCGCCACCGGCGGCCGACGGGCCAAACAGACAGCAGATCTGCGGCACCCGGCCGGACAGACGCACCTGGTTGTAGAAGATCTTCCCTGCCCCCCGCCGACCCGGAAACAAATCGATCTGATCGGTGATCCGCGCCCCAGCTGAATCGATGAGATAGAACACCGGCAACATCTCGTCGTATGCGTACTCGAGGGTCCGGATCATCTTCTCGACAGTCAACCGGCCCCAGCTGCCGGCCTTCACCGTCGGATCGTTCGCAATCACCGCAACCGGACGACCATCGACGGTCCCCCGCCCCGTCACGACACCGTCGGCACCGTGCTCAGGAGTGACAGCGTTCGCCAGCAGCCCGTCTTCGACAAAGCTGCCCTCATCGAGCAGTAGCTCGACACGGTCGCGGACAAAGAGCTTCTTCTGCGTCTTCAGCTTCTCGTGATGCCGATCCGGTCCACCGCGGCGAGCGCTATCCGCCGCTTGACGGAACCGCTCGAAGGGACCGGGTTCGCTCACTGCTCTCTCCGGTTGTGTCGACGTCGGGCGGTCAGACGAATCGGGGTTCCCATGAAGTCGTACTCCTCACGCAGCCGGTTCTCCAGATATCGTAGATAGTCCACGCCGATGTCGCCGCCCCGAATGAACAACACGATGTTCGGCGGCTCATTGCTGATCTGGACCGCATAGATGATCCGGGGACGCTTGTTCTTGCGCACCGGCGGCGGATGAGCCTCTTGCCACTGCCGAATCAACCGATTGAGCTCAGGGGTCGGGATGCGCTGGCGACGATTCTCCAACACCGCCCGGATAGCCGCTGGAAGACGATGTAGTCGACTCCCCGTCTTTGCCGCCATCCGCAGCACCGGCGCCCATGCCACAAACCCCAGCCGATCGGCGACCGAATCCTCGGTCTCGAGCCTCTCCTCTTCAGAAACGACATCCCACTTGTTCAACAGCACGATCAGGCCCGTCCCCGCCTCACGGATCTCCTCGGCCAGACGTTGCTCCTGATGAGTGGCCCCCCTGGTGCCGTCAACAAGCAGCAGCACCACATCGGCTCTCTTCAACACCTCACGGGCGCGCAGCGTCGCGTAATACTCGACGTCGTCCTTGATCTTGGTTGCCCGCTTGATACCGGCGGTGTCGATGATCTCGAACACCTCACCATCGAGTTCGACAAGCAGATTGATGGGATCACGGGTTGTCCCAGGCACATCGGAAACCAGCACCCGGTCATCACCCGCCAGCTGATTGAGCAACGTCGACTTGCCGACGTTGGGGCGGCCGATGATGGCCAGCCGGGCCAACCCAGGTTCGCCCTCATCTTCGCCTTCGACCACCGGCAGCTTGTCGACCAGTGCGTCAAGGAAATCACCGGTTCCGCGACCATGCTGAGCGCTGATCGGCATCGGCTCACCGAGTCCCAACGGCCACATCTGATGGAGATCGTCCTCCTGCCGCGGCCCATCCACCTTGTTGGCCACAAAGATGAAAGGCACCCCGCTGCGCAGCAACAGCCGAGCCACTCCCTGGTCATCGTCAACCACCTCGGTGGTCGCATCGGTCACGAACACGACCAGATCGGCACCGCCGACAGCGGCTTCTGCCTGTTCACGGATGTTCATGGTGAGCTCCTCGTCCGGGTTCAGCTCCCACCCGCCGGTATCTATCAGCATGAATCGGTTGCCCTGCCACTCGGCGGTGAACTCGCGGCGATCACGGGTCACGCCCGCCTGTTCATCGACAACGGCAGCCTTGCGCTGCAAGATCCGGTTGACCAGGGTCGACTTGCCAACATTGGGGCGACCCAGCACGGTCACTACAGGCAGGCGACTCATACCGAAGCTCCCTCGATCAGACCCGCCACAGTCGGTGCAACCACGTCTATAGGAACAGATGTTGCAGCGGCGACGTCCGCAATGTCCATATCGTCGAGGAAACGACCACCCGGCACCGCGGTGTTGGGTACCAGATAGCGCCGTACCGGCAATCCGTCCGCAGCAATTGCCGTCCGGATATCACTACCGACCATTAGTCCGGCCACAGCCACGTTTCCTCCAAAGAATTCATTTGCCACAGGCAAGACCCGCAGCTCGGTTCCGGTCAGTGTCTCGAGACGCCCAACCACATTTCCAAACACCCTCGCACCGTAGTCACCGGTAACGATGACGACCGGCCCGTCGCTGTCAGCACCAGCGCCACGGCTCTGCGGGCGCTCCTCTCGATAGCCCTCAGCGGGAGCGGCGGGGATCGTACTCCAGTTGCCGGTCATAGCGGGAAAGCTACCCCGAAGCCCGGCTTCGATCTGATCCAACTCGTCGTAGAAGCTGCGGATCATGCCGATCCCGTTCTCGTGTTGGTCAAAGCCCTCGTACTCCGCAGCCGGCGGGACCGGGGCTCCGGCCAACAGATAGAGCTCGTCTGACGCAAAGAACAACCGCTTGCCCAACGCATCCAAAGCTCGCTGTTGCCAGAAGGTGATGATCTCGATGTCCTCGGCAGCGGTTTCAGGGGTATGGGCAACCAGTGTTGTTTCCCTGCCGTGTTTGGAGAGTCCGAGGGGGACGATGCCAACCGACGCCAAATCCGGGTAGCTAGTGATGATCTCAGCACAGGTTCCTTCGAGCACTGCACCCGAATTCACGCCAGGGCACAGAACAATCTGGCCGTGCACTTCAACACCGTTGTCCAAAAGCGCCCGCAACCAACGCAGGCTGGTGGCGCCTCTCGGGTTGCGCAACATCCCGGCCCGCACCTCCGGGTCGGTGGCGTGGATCGACACGTACAGCGGCCCCAACCGTTCCTCGACCACGCGCGCCAGGTCAAGCTCGGTGAACCGGGTGAGCGTGGTGAAGTTGCCGTAGAGAAACGACAGCCGGTAGTCGTCATCCTTGAGGTACAACGTGGTGCGCATCCCCGGCGGCAGTTGATAGATGAAGCAGAACTCGCAGTGGTTGTCACAAGTCTGCACCCGGTCAAAGATCGAGGAGTTCAGCCGAAGCCCCAGCGGGGCGCCCGCGGGCTTCACGATCTCAAGCGCAGACGCGATGCCGTCGCGGCGGACTTCAAGCGCAACGGCCGACTCGTCAACCAGTTGCTGATACTCAATAACGTCAGTCGGCACTACCCCATTTACGGACAGCAGCTCGTCGCCCGGCTGCAAACCTGCAGCCGCGGCGGCACTACCGGGAAGGACCTCGAGGATCGTCGGATTCGACATGAGAGGCCAAAGCATAGAGCTCACAACGCGGCCAGAGACACCGTTGGCCATGTCACCCATCCTCCCGCCCGTGGCCTACCATGCCGCCTATGGTGGAAAAGGTCCTGCTTGCGGAGCCGCGCGGATTCTGCGCAGGCGTCGAAATGGCGATCAAAGCCCTCACCTGGATGGTGAATATCTTTGAACCGCCTGTCTATTGCTACCACGAGATCGTGCACAACCAGGCAGTCGTCGAAGCATTCCAGGCTGCCGGAGTCATCTTTGTCGATGACATAAGCGAGGTTCCGCACGGTCGACCCGTGATGCTATCGGCGCATGGCTCCGCCCCCGAGATTGTCACCGAAGCAACCAACCGGGCCGCCGTCATGGTTGATGCCGTGTGCCCGCTGGTCACCAAGGTGCATCACGAGGTCAAGCTCATGGCCGGCAAGGACTTTGACATCATCTACGTCGGTCACGATGGCCACGATGAAGCCATCGGTGCAGTCGCCGAGGCACCCGCGGCGGTCACCCTTGTCGACCCAGAGCAAGGTCTTGGCTCATTCGAAGCCCGTGACCCATCCAAGGTCGCCCTCCTGGCCCAGACGACGCTCGGCATGCACGAATGGGAAGGCGTCCTCGACACCGCCGCCGAGCGCTACCCGGAACTCACCACCGCCCGTCGCAGCGATCTGTGTTACGCCACCACCAATCGGCAGAGCGCCATCCGGCAGCTCGCCCAGGAAACCGACACAATCCTCGTCGTCGGGTCCGAAGCCTCGTCAAACACCCAAGCGTTGGTCCGAGTGGGTCGCAAGGAGGGCACACCGTCATACCGTGTCGACGGTCCCGAGGACATCGATCCCAGCTGGCTCACCGACTCCAAGATCGTCGGGGTGACTGCCGGCGCCTCCGCACCCGACCAAAGGGTCCGCGAAGTCATCGATGCGATTGCACCGAGCGACGGCGTTGCGATCTTGTCACTCACCGATGAGGACGAGTACTTCCCGCTGCCGCCGACGCTGCGCCAATTCGTCAAGACCCTCCAGGCCGTGGTTGAAGGTGGTTTTGCGGTCAAAAACCAGAACCGGCCGGGCCCGATCGAGCAAGACCCCGATTACTCGGCAACCGGGGCTCTGGACCTTCTGTGGGTCTAGCCGTCGCCCGACGGTGAGCTGTCCTGCCACGACGCCGCCAACCCATCAACAGCGGCAGCCATGAACGGATCACTCATGTAGCTGATGTGCCAGAGAACGTCGGGTGGTCCCTGATGCTGTTGCCAATTCAGACTCGGTGGATCATGGAGTTCCACATCACCGATGCATCTCATGTTCTCAGACGGTCGATCCGCTTGAGGGTCAAGGATCGGTACATCACAGTCCGTCTGAGCAACGTCTCGGAATATCGGCTGCCCGATGGGGTCGGTAGCCCTGAAGAAGTTGAGCCAAGAGCCGTCGGCCCGATGTCTGTCCCGACCGATCCGTCTAGCCGTGGCGTCAATAAGATCATCGGGAAAGAACTTTGGGAAGAAGCGGGCATAGAACCGGCGCAACGGGCTGCCATGAGTCACCAGCGCGAGGTTCTTGGCGACGGGTTCGGCAACCGAAGCCGCGGCCGCAAAGGCAACAACCGAGCCTTGACTATGGCCGGACAACACAGTTGCGCCACCCTCACCGATCTCGGTTAGGCGCTGCTGCAGTTCCGGTACCGTGCGCACCGCATAAGAGGGTGGGGCAAAGGGATGAAAGTGTCTAGGCCAGAAGCTCGTGACATCCCAGATGATTCCGATCTGCCGACGGAACCCCTGGTCGCGGAGCCCGGAACGTACCGCCAGAAGCCCGCCGAGGACGACCATCAACGTCACCCACGCCGAGGCGTTGACCAGCCCTTCCCATGAAGTACCGACCGGCTGATCTAGGAACTTGGTGAAGCCGACGCCCTCTCGCCAGAAGTGAACCACAAGGGCCATCGCGGCGTACAGCGTCACCATTGATATGTGCATTATGAAGACGTCGATAGCCTCCACGCCGCGGGCAAGGGTGATCCAGTTCTGTACCTTGCCGGCGATCTTGGGCGGCGCCGGCTTCGTGCCTGCAGCCTCCAGCGTGCTGCGCATCCTCACGATCCTGGCCATTGCCTCGACACCAGCGGTTGCCCGGGTGAATAGGAACCACGCGATCAAGGCAACCAACGCACTGGCGAATACCGCGACAAAGCCCACCGTGATCCAGTCGTAGAGCTCGATCGTTCGCAACTCATATCCCTCGCCGCTCAGCATCGAGGCAAACCGAATCAATCCGCCTGAGAAGAGCCCAGCTGTCAGCGAGACCGCAAGCAGGGCCACCGCCCCCGGGCCGTTCCACCGAAAGGTGCCTGATGGTTTGATTGCGACCCAGAAGAACGAGGTGACCACCCAGGCAACGTAGATGACGACATAGACCACATCGATCCGTCCCACAAGTAGCCACACCACGACACCGATGGAGAGCAGGATCGCACTGACTACGGCCGGGAAGCCCAAGGCCACAACCCCGTACTGCGACTGACCGTGCCGTGCTTCCTGTTCCTGGACTCGTACCTCTCTCAAGTATCGAAAGAAGAACAAGAAGTTGAGCGCTGCAGTGATGACAACGGGGGTGAGCCGGGGCCACTCATTGCCCCACACAGTGTCCGGCCAGGCTTTGCTGCCGACAAGCTGGAGCACGAGCAACCCAACGGTTGCTACCCCTATCTCGATCCATTCTCGACGGGGAGAAAAGCAGGCGCGCTGTCCACTCACGGCTGGCTCGGAGATCGACTCGGGTCTACATAGCTTCACCTCAACGTAGCGAGCGGGTATCCCGATCGCGGCCGCCACCAGGGCCACGATCCAGGCATAGGGCCAAGCCAGGATCATGACACCTGCAATCGCTATGAAGAACAAAGGAGGATCCACCTGGCAGGTCACTGTCCACTTTGCGATTTCGACAAGTGAGAACAGCAGGACTATCAATATCGCCGCGGCAAAGAGCAGGACCGGTGTCCAGCCGAACCCCCAGAGATCTGAGAAGGCCGGGCTGGCCCACACGGTCTCATCCGTCCCCCGCAACTGCCAGACATTCACGAGCGCTGTCGCCGTCAGTGCAAGCGCCACCCGCAAGATCCAGTTGGAATTCCTCACGAGACCGGCGTTGTGGACGGCGTGTGGCTTCTCTTCCCTCCACACGCTTCGCCTGACAAATTCCACCACAGCAAGCGCCAAGACGATGGATGCGCCAAAGAGGACTATTGCTATACCCCGGACAGGGGCGGCAGTGGACTCGCCGGGGACATGGTCGATGAACTGCCACGCTGCGTATGACGAGATGCCACTTAGGAACGCCAGGGCAAAAGCTACATGGGCGCGAAACAAGCGCGTGTGCCACAGGGCGGTGTGCCAAAACGTAGGATCGCCCATGTCGGCACTGAGGATCGGCGGTCCCGCCTCGTCAACGGTGGACTTTGCCACACCGGCGGCCGCTCCAGCCTGCACCTGGCGGTCTTCTGTATAGGACTCGTATCGGGCCCGGCTTACAACGGAGATGACCGCAAACAGGACCAGTAGCCCAAGCGGCACCAGCGCACCCACGACAATCCTGCGGCCGGGGTGATCGACAAAGAACTGCCCTTGGAAGAACTCGGCGTAGAACCGGCCGGCCGCACAATCCGGCTGCGTTCCACACTGGTAGGCGAGCAGATTCGTCGACATCAGCGCAACCCACATCACATATGCGCCCGTCAGAGCCAATGAGGTGAGATGCACAAGAAAACGTTGCGCCTTCTCCAAACTATTCGCAGCCCAAACCACGACCCCGACCAGCCGAGGGTCCCCCGGTTGCCGCTTGCGTCTTGGAATCGGCTCAACCATCCATCCAGCAAGGTTCACCAGCGCAAACGGCACCAGCAGCACCCACATGGCCCGAGTGCGGCTACGCGCCGTGAGACCTCCCCACGAGTACGCCTCCACGGTCCGGTTGGCGTGGGTCGGATTGGACACGCGGAAGAATCCCGCGGTGGCGTCGCCGGTAACCTGCTGAATATCGGTGCGACCGAGTGTCGTGGATGGATTGGCGCCACCGACACCGTGCACCCGTATCTCTGTTACGCCGGGTTCCGGCGGTGTGTGGTCAACGCGACCGCCCATCGTGCCCTCCTCTAAGTCAGCGTATCCGAAAACGGTGGCACCGCGCAGTCATATCATGCCAAGATCGTTCGCTCGGAAGTGAGGACATGAGAGGGGACACGACAGATCCGAGCTGGAACCGGGGCGACTGGGCTCGCCTCATCCGGCTGTTCTCGATGGGGGCTACCGTCGTGTATGCCCCCTTGGGGCTGGCCACTGCGCCTGTCGCTCCCACCTTTGGTGCGTTGCTCGTTCTGGTTTGCATCGGCATTTCATTTCACCTTTTTGCGTTCCCGCTCAACGATGTCATCGATCTGCCGCTCGACAGCACCAACCCTCGTCGGACCGACAACCCTCAAGTTCGAGGCTTGGTGTCGACGCAAACCATGCTTGGTGTCTCCTTGATACAAGTTCCGACCATGGCGCTGCTTCTCTTCCTCGGTGATGCGAACGGTCCGGCAGCGTCGGCGTGGTTGGTCGCGGTCGCTGGGCTTGCGATCTACGACGTATGGGGAAAACGGATCCCGATTCCATTCGTCGCAGATTTCGAGCAGGGGGTTGGTTTTGCGGGTCTGGTGTTGCTGGGTGCCTACTGGTGGAGCCGACCCACCCTGTTGACCTGGCTGGTGGCCGCCTACGTCGTTGTATACATAGTGCAGATCAACGCGGTACACGGTGGCATGAGGGACCTTGCCAACGACATCGCCCACGGTGTCACAACCACTCCCGTACTCCTCGGATGCGGAGTCGATGATTCTGGTATCCCTCGGGTGACACCAGCGCTTATCGGCCTTGCGCTAGTTACCGAGATTGCGATGGTCGGTCTTCTTATTGGCGTGGCGTTGGCGGTGCCGCAATCCGGCAGTGTCTGGTGGCTCCTCCCCAGTCTGGCGATCGGTCTGCGTTTGTTTGCGTCCTGGCTCGGCTGGCAGGCATACCGCTCCCGCACCGAACCTTCCCGGATGACGTCCCTCGGTGTGTGGCACCTCTTGTGGTCACTTACGTCGGTCGTGGTGGCTGGGTTGGGCGGAGCTGGCTGGTGGGTGGCGACCTTCGTCGCTGTCGTCTATGTGACTCCGCCGCTCTGGTTTGCCTGGCTCACGCGTCCAGACTCCCACCAGCATTAGGACCGGCTACCTCGACCTGCTTCGGGTTTAGAGCCGACCCTGTTCGAAACGATCGGCGACAACCTCGAGGATTTCCAACACCACTTCCTCGATGCCCATCTCGGAGGTGTTGACCTCAACGGAGTCGGCGGCAGGTCGCAGTGGCGACGTCTTGCGAGTCGAGTCGGCATGATCGCGCCGGTTGAGGTCGGCAACGATGTCGCTGACGGCCTGGTGCGCTGCTTCGGCATCACCAGCACGACGCGCCGCCCGCACCTCGGGATCGGCGGTCAGAAATATCTTCACGGGAGCGTCGGGGAAGACAACGGTCCCGATGTCCCGACCCTCGACGACTGCACTGCCCCCGCGGTCGGATACCCAGCGACGTTGCATCTCCACAACGTGCTCCCGCACTCTCGGGAACGCCGAAACCGCGCTGGCGTTCTTGGTTACCGCATCAGACCGAACCTCTTCGGCAACCGACTCGCCGTCGAGCAAGATCGTGCCGTCGGCGTAGGCAATCTCAGAGGCCGTAACCGCAGCGAGAACCGTATCTTCGTCGGTCAGATCGGCCCCGGTGCGCAGGGCCGCAATCGTCGCCGCCCGGTAGGTCGCACCCGTATCGAGAAACTCCAGCCCCATCACCGTTGCCAAGCGACGGGTAACCGTTGACTTCCCGACACCACTCGGACCGTCTATTGCGATGACCACAGCGCCTCCAATGCCTCAAAGAAACGCGGCCAGGACACCCCAACCGACTCCGCACCAGAGATCGTAACGGGGCCAGTTGCCGCAGTCGCAGCCACCGCCCCTGCCATCGCAATCCGGTGGTCGCCGTCCGCATCGACTATGCCACCATCGAGCCAGCCCAAACCAAGGACCTCGAATCCGTCCTCACGAGCCTGAGCTCCCCCACCCAGGGCGTTGACCATGGCAACTGTGGTGGCAATCCGGTCGCTCTCCTTGGCCCTGAGCTCCCCTGCATCAGCAACGGTCGTGATGCCTTCGGCATATGACGCCACAATCGCCAAGAGAGGCAACTCGTCCAGCGCCGAAGCAGCCAGTGCGCCCGACACGGTTGTGCCGTGAAGCGGGCTTCCCTTGACCTCCACATTGCCCACAGGATCGCCCAGAATCGCCCCTGTGACCTCGCCCGACACGGTCGCCCCCATCGCCTCGAGAACCTGCAGGAAACCAATGCGCCCCGGATTGAGCGAAACGTTCGGAGTGGCCACATGTGCCCCAGGCACAATCGCCGCCGCCGCCCACAGGAATGCGGCCGAGGAAGGATCGCCGGGGATGTGATATTCGTAGCTGGGGATGTCGCCCGGGTAGATCCGGAATGTGGTCGGCGACTCCTTCTTGCCGAGTCCCATCGACTCCAACCAGCGCTCGGTGTGATCGCGGAAGCCGGCGGGACTGGTCACGGTCGACTCCCCGTCGGCTCTTGTTGCTGCAAGCGAGAATGCGGTTCTCACCTGGGCGGAAGCTAGGGGGATCTCGACATTGGCAGCCGTCGTCTGGGGGGCGCCTTGGATATCGATTGGCGCAGTGCCCTCTTCACTCAACCCCACCTTCGCCCCAAGGGCCTGCAGAGGATCCACCAACCGCCGCATCGGGCGCCGCATCAGAAACCCGTCGCCTACCAGACTCGCCGTAACGCCAGAACCGCTCAACGCCCCCGCCAGCAGACGCATCGTGGTACCCGAATTGCCACAGTCGAGAGCAGCTGCGGGCGAGTTCCACCCATCGATACCGGGAGACAGGAAGCTCGATCCATCGACCTCGATACCCAGCGCCTTCACAATTTCGACCGTCGCAGCGACGTCGCGACCTGTGGCAGGTCGGCGCACCACGCTCACACCGGTGGCCATTGCCGACAGGATGATGGCCCGGTGCGACAGTGACTTGTCGCCTGGCACCTCAATCCCAGCTGCGAAAGGACGCCCTGGCCCCTCGACTACGACCGATTCGCTCATTCCGTACTTTCCTCTCCAACAACCTGGGGGGCATCTTGCCACTCTGCACCGGCATCCGCATATAGCGAGCGCACCTCTTCAAGTGTCAACCTCCGCCAGGCACCCGGCTCAAGAGCGGTATCCCGGATCGACCCGATCGCAGTACGAACCAGTTGCTTCACATCGTGGCCAACCGCCGTCAGCATGCGTCGCACCTCTCGCTTGCGGCCTTCCGCCATTACAAGCTCAACCAGCGATTCCGATTTGTGGCGATCCACAATCCGCGCCGTGACGGCCCGCGCCATCCCGTCATCCAATTCAACACCTTCGGCCAGTTGGCGCAGGGCGGCGTTCCCCGGGCTTCCTTCGACTCGCGCCAAATACGTCTTGGTGACTTGGTAACTGGGATGGGTGACGAGATTGGTCAGCGACCCGTCGTTGGTGAGGATCAGCAGACCCTGCGAGTCGGCGTCGAGACGACCGACCGGGTATACCCGAGTGCCGACGTCAACGAGATCCACCACGGTCTCCCGCCCCTGCGGATCCTGCGACGTGCTGATCACACCAAGTGGCTTGTTCAACAGCACATAGACGAGGTCGGCACGGACCGGCAGGGGAACATCGTCGACCGTCACACGCGCCACCATTGGGTCACCCCGATCCCCGAGCACCGCAACTTCGCCATCGAGCGTGACTCTCCCCTGCCGGATCATGTCCTCGGCGCGACGCCGCGACATCAACCCGGTGTGGGCGATCAGCTTTTGAAGTCTGTCGATGATTCCTCCGGGCGGAACGGCCGCTCCAACGTATCCACAATGTCCTTGGGGGGCACGTGGTCGGCAAGGGGCGGCAACTCTTCCAGTCCGCGCACACCCAACTTCTCGAGGAACAAGGGTGTGGTTCCAAAGAGCGTTGCCTGGCCGGGGCCGGGTGCCGTACCGATTTCAACGATCAAGCCACGCCGTTCCAGAGTGCGCAGTGCCCGGTCGGAGTCCACGCCCCTAACTTCGGAGACCTGACCACGCGAGACCGGCTGCTTGTAGGCGACTACCGCAAGCGTCTCCAACGCGGCCTTGGAGAGTCGGGTGACACGATCGGTTGCAGCGAATCGTTCCAAATAGGGCCGGGCCTCGGGGTGGCTGAAGAGACGCCAGCCGCCGGCCAGCTCCCTGAGGACGAAGCCACGTTCAGCAGTGTCGAGTTCTGCCGCATAGTCACGTAGTTCGTCCGCGACGACCGTCTGGGATTCTTCGATGACCTCAGCCATTTCGGAAACCGGAATCGGCTCCTCAGCAACGAACAGCATCGCCTCGATGACGGAACGCGTGCTCAAACTCATGCGTCGCTCCATTCGCTCTGCAGTTGCTCGGAGCCGTACCCGTCAGCACCCTTGTGCACGACCTGAATCGGTGCATCCCTGTGTTCCTGGGTGACGCTGACAACGCCCCAGCGGGCCAACTCCAAGAGCGCCAGGAAGTAGGCGACCACATCAAGCGACCGGTCGCAGTGCGCAACCAACTCGTCAAACTCCGACTCGATCGCCGCAGCCATCCGAATTCGGACGTCTGCAATCGCATCACCGACCGAAGGAAGATCAAGATCGAGGTGGTCGAGGTCCGGCTCATCAGGAGCAGCTTGGAAGGCTCGCTCGGCGATCACCGCAAACTGGTCGAGGTTGATCCCGAGATTGACGTCGGGCTGCAGCGGTGTGATATCCGGGTCGAGGCCGGCGAGTCGTGGCACGAATCTGGCGTTGCCATCGAAACGATGCGCCAAGACCGCAGCGACATCCTTGAACGTGAGACAGGCAAGCAACCTGGCCAACAAGCGATCACGCTCCTCGGCGAGTGCCAACTCGTCATCGATGTCGATCTCCCGATCGTCGGGGAGAAGATGACGGGCCTTGAGTTGGATCAGAGTGGCGGCGATCAACAGGAATTCGCTGGCCACTTCGATATCCATCTCCCCCATCAGATCCAGATGACGGAGGTACTCGCCGACGAGGTCCATGAGGCTCACTTCAGTGATCTCGACCTGATGAGACGTGATGAGCTGCAACAGCAGATCCAGGGGACCCTCGAAGACCCTCGTTTTTACTTCGTAGCTCATGTGGTTACCTCGGGCGGCATGCTATTACCTAGGAACGCGGTAGAGGCGGTTTTCCCTGGATTATGCATTGTCGGCAGCCAGCAGCGCATCCCAGGCAACCTGGTCTATTGCCTCGGTGGACACAACCGATCCTCTCGCAAAAGCGACCGTCAAGGGGTCGGCACCGATCGCGGCAAGGTCCGCAGCACCAAGCGGGCCGTGGCCACGATAGCGGCGCCACTGTGCCGGCATTGGGAGATGGGCCGCATCAAGAACCGTTGCCAACGAGCGGGTCACCGGGCCAAGGCTGCTGTGCCGTTTCCCGACGTCATGCAGTAGCGCTGCCTGGAGCGCAGCCCGGTCCTCACCAAGGCTATCGCGTACCCGTTGCGCCACATCGAATGAATGGCGCTGGTCAATGGAAGCCTGCTCCCAGAAGAGCTTGGCGGCGTCAGGGGCGAGGATGGCATTGACCTCGTCTTGAGCACCGGGACCCAACCGTTGGCTGGTTATCACACCGAAAAAGCGCGAGACAAGATGCCGAACGTGGCGCAGAACCGTCACTACTGGCTGGGCTAGGCCGACCGGCGTGATTTGCAGTCAACGCAATAGCGAGAAGTGGGCCGGAACTCCATCCGCGCCGCACCGATCTCTTTGCCGCATGACTTACATCGGCCGTAGGTGCCGTCTTCGACCTTGGCCAGAGCCTGGTCAACGTCGGCAAGCAGCTTGGTGACATTCTCGACAATGCCGAGTACCTCGCTGCGCTCCGCAGTCGCGGCCGCGGCGTCGGCAAAGCCGTCCCCATAGTCAACATCGCCCGTGAGCTCACCGTTCTCATTGGCTCCGAGTTCGGCCAGCTGACGGACCAGCTTGGTCCGCTCTTCATTCAACGCTGCAACGGCGCCATCGATCTTCACGACAATCCTTCCGGATCTACTGCGGGTGGCCTAGCGGCCACGCGGATGCGAGGTCACATAAACCTCAAACAGATGCTGAGGGGACACCCTCGTGTACGTCTGTGTAGTAGAGATACTAGCGTGACCGAGGAGTTCTTGGATGCTGCGCAGATCAGCACCGCCCTCAACCATGTGGGTGGCGGCCGAATGGCGAAGCACGTGCGGTGAAACCGCCGCGGCATCGAGGCCGGCAGTTGCCGCCACCTTCTTGATGATTTGCCAGACGGCTTGTCGAGTGAGCCTCCTCCCCCTCACGCTCACAAACACGGCACCAGGGTCGAAACCCTTACCGATGAACTCCTGGCGGACCGGGTAGTAGCGCCGCAGCGCAGCAACGGCGAACCCTCCCAGTGGCACCAACCGTTGCTTGGAGCCCTTCCCGGTCACCAATGCGGTTGCCTCATCAAGGTCTACAGCTATCTGGTCAAGGTCAGTTGCCTCGGACACCCGGGCCCCTGTCGCATACAGAAACTCGAGGAGGGCGGCGTTGCGAACCCCGAGCGGCTGGTCGAGGTCTACCGCGTCAAGCAGGGCAACGACTTGATCGACGCTGAGGGCTTTGGGGATTCCCAGCTTCCGCTGCGGGCTGTCAAGCAGCGTTGTCGGGTCTGTCTCGACGTATTCTTCGATAGCCAGAAACCTGTGCATTCCTCGAATCGCTGCAATCTTGCGGCCGATCGTTGCCTCAGCCGCACCAAGATCGCGCAGCATTGCCACATATGCGGTCACTGTTGCGGGTTCGATATCCTCGATCACGACGTCGCCATCGGTCGCCAGGAATTCTCCGTACTGAGTGAGATCACGCCGGTAGGCGACAACCGTGTTGGCTGCCAGGCCACGCTCGGCAATAAGCGAGGTCAGATATTCCTCGATCGCAAGACCCAGCTTCACGAGCCGGCGGCGGGGGCAATCACTCCGTGTTGCCGAAGCAAGAGCGCCATCAAACCAATCACGGTCTTGCTGTCTTCGATCTCGCTCAGGATTTTGGGGATGTCGGCGATCGCAATACGGACGATCTCCGCCGCAACCTCTTCCGCCCCCATCGGGTTGGTTGCCGTCGGTGTCAGATCGGTGGCGATGAACACGGTCATCTCTTCGTCGGCAAAGCCGGGGCTAGTAAAGAACCGAGCAACCTGTTCGAGATGCCCGGCTCGGTAGCCGACCTCCTCTTCGAGCTCGCGGGCTGCCGCCACCGCCCGGTCCTCACCGGGGACATCAAGTTTCCCGGCAGGCAGCTCGAGCAGAGGTGCATCAAGCGGCGTGCGGTACTGGCGGATCAGCACCACTTCGTCGTCAACGACTGGCACCACTGCAACTGCGCCACCAAAGCGAACCGCAGTCCGCAGTTGGATCGAGCCGTCGGGTGTCTCGAGATCGATCTCTTCGAGCCGAATCAGCGGCGTCTCAGCCACGAGGCGCTTTTCGACGATGCGAAAGCCGGTTCCTGGGCTCATCAGTGCTCGACTTGCAGCGGCGCCATAGCCGATTCACTGCCCACATCGTGGTGCTTGTACTTCAGAGCGGCGGCTACCAACCCGGTGAACATCGGGTTCGGTGCGTCGGGTCGCGAGGTGAACTCGGGATGAAATTGGCTTGCGATGAAATATGGATGATCGGTGATTTCGACAATCTCGACCAGACGATCGTCGGGAGAGACCCCGCTGGCTGCCATCCCCGCATCTGCAAGCGCAGAGCGATAGCGGTTGTTGACCTCCCAGCGATGGCGATGCCGCTCGTAGACGAGCGGTTCGCCGTAGAGCTGATCTGCGAGCGATCCCGGCGTGAGCTTTGCCGGATACACGCCGAGCCGCATCGTTCCGCCCATGTCTTCAACGTCATGCTGGTCAAGCATGAGGTCGATGACAGGGCTCTGCGTTGTCGGGTCGAACTCGGTGCTGTGGGCATCGTTGATCCCAAGCACGTTGCGCGCATATTCGATAACCGCACATTGCAAACCAAGACACAACCCGAGGAAAGGAATCGCATTCTCTCTGGCGTGGCGGATCGCATGGATCTTGCCCTCGACGCCGCGGATGCCAAAGCCTCCGGGAACCAAGATCCCGTGCAGGCCTTCGAGGTGAGATTCGGCCAGCAAGCCGTCGACCTCTTCAGCTGGTATCCAGCGGATGTCAACCTTTGCCTTGTTGGCCCTTGCTCCGTGACGTAGCGACTCGACGACCGATAGGTACGCATCGGGAAGATCGATGTACTTGCCAACGAGACCGATCGTGACTGTCTCTTCGGGATGGGCAAGTTGGTGGACCATGTCCCGCCAATCGCTCAGGTCCGCTTCTGGAGCATCGATTTCGAGAACCCGGCACACAACCCTATCCAGGCCGGCGGCCAGCATGTCCAGGGGCACCTCGTAGATATCGGCCGCATCGGTGGCGTTGATCACCGCATCGGAGTCAACATCGCAGAACAAGCTGATCTTGCGTCGCACCGAATCATCAATTGGGCGATCGGATCGGGGCACGATGACATCGGGATGAATACCTGTGCTCCGCAACTCCGCAACCGAGTGCTGGGTTGGCTTGGTTTTGAGCTCTTCACTTGTCGGTAGGTACGGGACGAGCGTCACATGGATGTAGCAAGTGTTCGCCCGACCAACGTCCTTGCGCATCTGCCGGATTGCTTCCAGGTACGGGAGACCCTCGATATCGCCGACCGTGCCACCGATCTCGGTAATGACAACATCTACATCGTCGCTGCCAAGCTTGCGAATGCGAGACTTGATCTCATTCGTGATGTGCGGGATGACCTGCACAGTCGCCCCGAGATAGTCACCACGTCGTTCCTTTCGGATAACGGATTGGTAGACGGCGCCCGTAGTCACATTCGAGTCGCGGCGCAGGTCCGCACCGAGGAAGCGCTCGTAGTGGCCAAGGTCAAGATCGGTCTCTCCCCCATCCTCGGTAACGAACACCTCACCGTGCTCGAAAGGGTTCATCGTCCCCGGATCGACGTTGATGTACGGATCAAGTTTCTGGAGAACGACCGACAGGCCGCGGGATTTGAGGATACGGGCAAGCGAGGCGGCCGTGATGCCCTTCCCGAGACTCGATGTCACACCACCGGTGACAAACACATACTTAGTCAAGACAAAACTCCCAGCTGGCCGGCTGGGATCGGATGATACCACCGGTCGGTTCCGCAACGTGCTACCAATCCGCGACTATTTCTGCCGTTGTGCCGAAGAGAGCAATTCTTCGGCATGGAGTTGGCCACGCTCGCTGTCTGGAAGACCGCCCAGCATCCGCGACAGCTCCGCGAGCCGCGGTTCGCCGTCGACCAATCCAACCCTCGCTTCTGCCCCGTCCCGAGTGACCACGTAGTGGGCGTCGGCATGTGCCGCTACCTGCGGCAGATGCGTGACGCAGAAGATCTGCCGATCTCTACTCAGAGCGACAAGCTTCTCGCCCATTGCCAGGGCCGTCGCTCCCCCGATGCCCGCGTCTACCTCATCAAAAGCGATGAGCTTGGCGTCCCCGATGCCGGTGGCGAGCCGCAGCGCCAACGTGAGCCTGCTCAGCTCTCCCCCTGACGCCACCTTGGCGGCGGGGCCCGGCGTTAGGTTTTCATCCGAAGCGAAATACAGGTCGATCCGGTCGGTACCGTGGGGGCCAAGCTCTGCCTCGCTGAAGCCGAACTGAACCGTCGGTGCCACCATCCCCAGCTCTTGGAGATGACCCACCGCGGTCGTAGCTGCCTTGGCTGCGGTCTTCTGGCGTTCTTTGCTCAGCCCGGCGGCTGCCTCGGTGGCGGCAAGCGTGGCGGCTGCAATCTCTTCCGCGAGTTGGTCGGCGGTACTCAGAAGCTCGCTGAGTACGGTGGCTCGCGCCGCGGCACTCTCGCCGAACGCCAGCACCTCAGCTAGCCCGTCGCCATATTTTCGCCGGAGCACACCAAGCTGCTGGATCCTTGTTTCTAGAGAATCAAGCTCACCCGGTTCATGCTCGAGATCTGCCGAGGTGGCTGCCAAGTCGACTTGCAGCTCGCCAAGAGCCTCCGCCAGTGACACCAGGCGCTCGACCCCATCCGCCAGCAACGGGTCGAGCCGCGCCAGCTTGCGCAACTCAGCAAGAGCGACACCCATCTGGGAGGCGGCACCGTCTTCACCAAGTGCCTCCAGCACCGCATCGAATCCTCTGGCGAGGTCTTCGCTATTGCGAAGACGCGTCGCTCGTGCGCTCAAGTCCGCGTCGTCACCAGGCTGGAAGCCGGCAACCGCGATTTCGTCGGCCTGGTACTGCGTCATCTCCAACTCGCGCTCCAGCTCGCGCCGGCCCCCACCTAGTAGTTCGAGCTTCTGGCGCACCAGAACCAGCGACTCCCATGCCCTGGCATAGGCGGCCGCTGCTTTCTGGCCGGACTTCGACAGCGCTCCGTCGACAAGACGACGGGCACCGTTGCTTGTTGTCAACAGCATGTGGTCGTGTTGTCCGACGACCTCAACGTTGTTGGCGGTTCGTTCCTGCAGGGCCTTGGCGGGGACCATGCTTCCGTCCACATAGGCCTTGGACCGGCCTTCTCCGGTAACACGGCGCCGCAGCGTAACTTCTTCATCAGAACTGAAGAGGAACCGACCATCGACGATGGCATCATCACCAAACGGTCCCACCGATTCGCGACGGCTTGCCGAACCCATCAGCAAGCGCAGCGCACCGAGCAGCATCGTCTTGCCCGCACCGGTTTCCCCTGTAACCACCACGAAGCCGGGACCGGGCTCGAGATGGGCCTCTTCGATTATTCCGAGGTTCTTGACGATCAACTCGTCAAGCATGGTCGAGGCCGAACTGATGGCGCACCGCTTGCGGGAACAGATGGCTACCCATTGTCAGGAATTCGACACCACGATTTCCGGCGTGCACGACAACGCTTTCACCCTGTTCGAGGATGGAGCCGACATGGCCGTCCAGGTTGACCCGCACCCTGCGTTCGGTGGCCACCGTGAACCGCAACGAGGTCGCCGGAGTGAAGACCGTTGGTCGACTCATCAGGCTGTGGGGTGCCACCGGAGTCATGATCAAAACGTCGAGATCGGGGTCTACCACAGGGCCGCCGGCTGAGAGCGAATAGGCCGTCGAGCCAAGCGGGGTTGCCACAATCAACCCATCGGCGCGGTAGGTCGTGTAGAACTCGTCATTGACCTCGATCGATATCTGGACAAGGCGCTGGCTGAGGACCTTCTCCATGACGACATCATTGATACCGTGCAGCGTTGTGCCATCGGGCATCTCGGCCGCGACCGTCATCCGGGTATGGGTACCCAGACCGCCGTCGGCAAGCCGGCGCAGCATCTCACCGATGTTCTCGGGCTCGACCTCGGTGAGATAGCCGACAGTCCCCAGGTTGATGCCGATAACCGGCACCCGTCTGGTGTGGGCAATGTGAGCGGCTCGGAGCAACGTGCCGTCGCCGCCGATGCCGACTATCAGATCAAGATCCACGTTCCGCATTTCGTCGCCCAACGCATCAACCGTCTCAAAACCCAGGGCCGCCGCTTCTTTGGCGAACTGAGCCTCGACCTCGGTCACGTCGGCGCGGCCGTTGAGGACAAGCGTTCCGATTCTCTTGGGCACGTCATACATCGTGGTCAACCTTAAACAAGTTGTCGACTGTTATCGGCGTGCCCGTGCGCCGCAGCCACAGAAGTGCCTCACGGTTTCCTGACCCACCACTGATCGGCGACTCCATCGCTCCCACCGTCAGAAGACCGACACCCTCCAAGAGTGCGGCGACATCTTGAATCGCAGCCTTTCTTGCATCCTCCGAACGGACCACTCCACCCTTACCCAGGCCCTGCTGGCCAACTTCGAACTGCGGTTTGACCAGCACCACCCAGTCGGCTCCGTCATTGCCCAGGCTCATGAGAGCATCGGCGACCACTCCGAGCGAGATGAACGAAAGATCGACGGTGACGACATCGAACGGACCCCCGAGCTCGGTGACTGTTACCTCGCGAACGTTGGTGCCCTCCCTGACCACAACCCGAGGATCCGACCGCAATCGAGGGTCCAGCTGATCGTGACCGACATCGACGGCCACGACTCGTTCGGCTCCTGCTTCCAGCAATACCTCAGTAAACCCGCCGGTGGATGAGCCAACGTCTACAGCAGTGCGGCCGGCCACGGATACCTCGAAGGCGCTGAGCGCGGCCGCCAACTTGCGTGCACCCCTCCCCACATAGCGAGCAGCATCAGGCTCGACCTCGATGGCCGAGAGGGGCGAAACCTTCATCGCCGGCTTCTCGGCAACGTCGCCGTCCACCCGGACGAGGCCGTCGAGGATCGCAATGCGGGCGCTGCTCCGGGACGGCAGCAGGCGTCTCGAAACCAGCTCTTGATCGAGCCGGGTCCGGGTCATGGGCGATCCGGGTCTGCGGGTGTGTCCAGGTCGGCCTGGAGCTGGACTGGATCGGGAGCGGCGGCTCCCGATTCCTCTAGCTCGACGGCAAGATCCATCGCATAACGCTCGGCCAAGGGCGGGGCGTCGGCCGGATCAGCCGCGGCTATTCCGTCGATGGGATCACCTTCGGAAGGTGTGGGAGGCGTCCCGGGGTCTGTCGGTTCAGAGTTGTGCGTATCATTCATGGCAGCATTATCACGCCTGCCCACGACAAGGGACGTTCTTTTGTTCCCATTGCGAGACCTGAACCCGACTCGGATCTTCCCGATTGTGACGATCGGCCTGATCGCGGTGAACATCCTCGTCTTCTTCTGGCAACCCGCTGACGATCCTATTGCAGAAGAGAACTTCCTGTACGAGCGTGCCGCCATCGCATGCGAATTGACCACTGGGGACCCCCTTTCTGATGCGGAGATCGCGGGCGGCGAGTGCAGCGACAACGACGGCAATCCCGCCTTCCCCGACAAGAACGTCTGGTTGGCCGCTCTGGTATCCATGTTCCTCCACGGCAGCCTTGGGCATCTGCTCTCCAACATGTGGTTCTTGTGGATCTTTGGCAACAACGTCGAAGAGGCCTACGGAACCGGCGGTTACGTGCTGATGTACCTGGTCGCCGGGTTAGGGGCGACGGCGGCCTTTGTGTTCGCCAACCCGGACACCACCGTTCCGCTGGTGGGAGCATCTGGAGCGATTGCGGGAGTACTCGGCGCCTACCTCGTCCTGTTCCCCACCCATAGAGTGTTGACGCTGTTCTTCTTCATCTTCGTCCACGTTCCTGCGGGGGCATACCTGGCGCTGTGGTTCTTCCTCCAGTTTGCCTATCAGCAGCACGGTGTTGCTTGGGAAGCCCACGTCGGAGGATTCATCATCGGCGTGCTGCTGACGCTGCCGCTGCGCTCGGTGCTACTCGCCAGAGTTCGCCGACTGCATCAGCCAACGCCACAGCTGCGGATGTTCCGCTAGCCGCCCGTTCTCATTCGACACCGAGGACCGCAGGCAAGTCGGCCAGCGACTCGAGAACGATGTCCGGCTTGTATTGCTCGGGTACTGCCGCAGGATCGGCAGTGACACCGGTCAGGACCAGCGCCGTTGCCCAACCCTCGACTTTGCCGAGAGCCAGGTCGGTGTCGGGTCGGTCACCAACGATCAGCGG
>JAAETI010000994.1 GCA_024228555.1 bacterium
ACGAGCCGCAAGCTGCGCCTACAAGTGTCATCGCAAACAGCAGCAACCACCATCGAACACGCACGACTCGATTCTGCCACTGCCACGGCGGGCTAGGTCATCGGCTCGCACTCGATGATGCTCTTGCTAGTGGCGCGAAGTCCGCCGTCCTGAGTCGCTCAGCGATCCGGGGGAGAGGTGTAGCACCATCGAGACCTCGTCACGGTCGTCACTGGAGGAAAGACGCTCGGCGAATGGAGCTTCGCCCGAGGTCTCGACGCCATCGCCGAAGCCGGGCCCCAAGCCTCCGTCCGGCAGGTCCTCACCGCGCTCTTTCGAGCTGGACTCCCAATCGAGGAGGAGAGCCGACAGATCGGGCTTCTCTTCTGCAGCTTCCACGTCGCAGCGATCACTGACGCCGACCTAGATAGCGTCGAGGCCAGACAGGTCAAGCAATGGACCGTGCCCTTCGCTGCCGCACTCATCAGACAGGCTCAGGAACGAGGCGGCACTCGCCCAGCGGTGGACCCAGACAATGAGGCAATCATTCTCATGTCGACGTTCGACGGCCTCTCTCGACCTGCTCGCCGGCAACCGCACCGAAGACGAGGCCCTCACAGCGCTTGACTACCGGCTCGACCGGATACTCGCCGAGAAGCCTGACGCCGCCGTGCTGCCGGATCCATCAACGCTCGGTACCGACGAGGCCCATCCTGCCCGGTAACGCAACACGAGCCCTGCCTCCACGAGCGCACGGCTGCCGACGATATGTCGAGTTGTCTCGTCGCTCGGAAACGACGGACCTGATCACGCCCAGCGATCTCGGTCACGGAGTGTCGAGGCGGCGGGATTCCGATCGTCCGGAAAGAGCCGGACTCGAGTGGTCGTCGAAAGCCGAATCATCGGATTCTGGCTAGCACAAATAGCCCTCAGCCTATGGTCGTCGGGCCCTCCGCGTATGGTCGATCTATCGTGGTCCTGATGAGGTCGTCACCGGATTCTCGTCCGACGCGTCGGTCGGGTACCTTCCGGTGGGTTGGTGACCGTCCGACCACCCCGATCGGTGGTCGTACCAAGAGCGTCCTCACTGGCATCGCTGTGTTGGTTCTTGTCGTGATTGTTGGATCTCTCGCCTACGTCCTGTGGGCGATCTCGCGACCCCCAGTTCTGTCAGAGATCACGAACGCTTGCGGCGAGATGATCTACATCGACACCCTTCGAGACGGAGTTGCTCTTCAGCCCGGAGAAACGATTGCGGTGGATGTGCGTGGCGAGATCTGGATTTATCCCAACACTTCAGCGGGTCGAGCTCAGGCGCGGCACGTGGTGTTCGATGGGGACTACATCATTCGGGGGCGCGATTGTCAGGGACTGCAACGGGGGTCCAGCTCGACATCGGTGGAGGATGTAGCAACCTCCGACTAGCGCGAGAGTTGATCGGTATCGACACTCGAAACGAGAACACAGAGAGCGACCGACCATCATCAGGGTCGGGCGGAGGCAGCTGGATTTCAGTGTCAATCCCAGTGGCCGTAGGGAAAGAGCCTTCTGCCCTGGGCGATGATGCGGCCGCTCAGCTCAATCGAACGGACATGGTCGGTTTCGCAGAAGTGGATCTCCAGACCTGCCACACGGTGGAGGTTGCCAGGCTGCCACCAGTTGATCGGAAGGCGATCAACGACGAATTGGGGGGATCAACCTCACGACAACCCAACCTCTCCCCCAGCCCACGAACCGGGCCAAGATCACGTGCATATCATGCGATGGAGAGTGGTTGAGACGATCGGAAACGCGACCACGGAGGGTGCGATGAGCGTTTCTGGCGCGTCGATGGCCAGGCGGTCATGGTCGGTGGCGAAGGGAGTCCAGTCGTCGTCGTTGTCGAGCGCGCGACAAGTGAGCCTGTTTGGATGGTGTTGAGGTAGCGGGGCTATCGGCCGTAGCTTCGTGGGGCTGGGCGGGTGGCTGTTTCGCTCGGTAGACGCTATTGCTTGGAGCGTTGTTGGAACCTTTTGGTGGCGCCATCCGTCGTTGGGGCATGGGTCGTATGCCCGGAGTGCCAGAATCGTGAATCTTGAGAGTACAGCTGCTCGTGTGTCGGCTCCTGGGAGTGTTGCGGAGCTTTATGACCGCGAGCATGGTGCGATGGTCCGGCTGGCACGCCTGATTGTTGGTTCGGTTGCGATCGCCGAGGAGATCGTTCACGATGCGTTTGTTGCTGTTTTGGAGCGTGAAGCGACGATCGCGATCGAGAACCACGGGGCGTATCTCCGCAAGGTTGTGGTCAACAACTGCCATAGTCTCACGCGGCGCACGCTGACTGGGCGGGACAAGGTCGCTCAACTCGCCGCATCCGAGCGAGCCCGATCGGTTGAATTGCCACCTGTGCTCGATGAGACCTGGCAAGCCCTGGTGGTCCTGACCCAGAAGCAACGAACAGCAATTGTTCTGCGGTACTACGCCGACTATCCGATCGCTGAAGTCGCCCGATTGATGGGCGA
>JAAETI010000995.1 GCA_024228555.1 bacterium
CAGACGGGTGATGGCAAGGTTGGAGTAGGAGCATCGGTAGCGATCAACGTGGGAGTCAACAACACTCGTGCGGCGATAAAAGACGGTGCCAATCTCACTGATGCCAACAACATCACCCTGACAGCGGGCTCTGACCATACCGCCAGTACCGAAGCGAAGGCGGGAGCAGCCGGTGGTGTTGCAGTCACCCCCGTAGCGGCGCTCACGGTAGCGGTGAACAACACCCACGCCCGACTGGGCAGTGGCAGCAAGCTGACACAAGCAGGCGACTACAGCGCCAGTGCTACCCATAGAGGGAGTGTTACCACCAAGACCGACGCAGAGGCGGCAGGTGACAAAGTGGGCGTAGGAGCCTCGCTGTCGGTGACCAGTGCAACGGACATTGTCAGTGCCACCACGGATCGGGACATGGATGCGGGCGGCGGCATCAGCTTTTTGGCTGACTCCCAGGTTGCCAGCGAGACCGAAGCCAAGGCGAGTGCCAAGGGCGGCAAGCCGGCAGATGACGGTGGTGACACCACGGGTGGAGATAAAGACGTCGGAGGCAAGATTGACGATCAGGTCAAACTGGGCGACAGCAAATCGGGCGAAACCACCTCAGATGATGATGTACCCGATGCCAGCACCAGCGAAGGAGGCGTCAGTGTAGCGGCAGCTATCGGCGTCAATATCGGGGTATCGAGCACCACGGCAGCGATCCCGGCTGATAGAGATATCAAAGCGGGTGGAGAGCTGAGTGTTCGCAGTATCAATGCCACCGATGCCAAGGCGAAGGCTGATGGCAGCCAGGTGGATGGTGGTGCAACGGACGTGGGCGTGGGCGCAGCCGTTGCGCTCAACAGTGGCATCGTAATCAATAAAGCCGCTATCGGCCAGCGGACCCTGGTCACCGCCGATGGGGTCAAAGTAGAAGCGGTAATGCCCGCCGATGCAAAACATGACTTTGCAGCGGAAGCGATCTCAGGAGCCGGCGCCTCCAAAGTGGGTGTTGCCGGTAGTCTGGCCGCTCATGTAGGCGTAACCAGCAGTGAAGCGCTGATTGAAGAGGGAGCTGATATCACCGTTACCGGAGGCAGTGATGTCACGCTCACCGCAGAGAACAACAGTGAGAGTACGGTTATTTCAAAAGCGGTCCAGACGGGTGATGGCAAGGTTGGAGTAGGAGCATCGGTAGCGATCAACGTGGGAGTCAACAACACTCGTGCGGCGATAAAAGACGGTGCCAATCTCACTGATGCCAACAACATCACCCTGACAGCGGGCTCTGACCATACC
>JAAETI010000996.1 GCA_024228555.1 bacterium
CGTCCTTGGTCAGAAACACTGACCACGCGGCGCCCGTCCCATCCTGTCCCGGCTGGTCCGCGGCCGATCTCACTTGGCACCTGCTCGAGGTCCAATACTTCTGGGCTTCCATCGTCGCCGACCTGCTCCGCACCCCGGACAAGGTGACTGAGCTGGTACGACCGCAAGACGCCGATTTGGACGACCTGTTCGACGTGCAGACATCGCGGCTGCTCGATGCCCTGCAGGCACACGACCCGGCGGAAACGTGCTGGAGCTGGCATGCCGAGGGCCACAGCGTTGGTTGGGTGCTGCGGCGCCAGGCACATGAGGCGTTGATTCACCGCGTTGATGCGGAGCTCGCCCATGGAGGCGAATTCGCTGTAGACGCAGAACTCGCCATCGACGGTGTGGATGAGGTGCTCAATGTGATGCTCGACTCAAGCGATATCCCCGATTGGAGTTCGTTTGCCCCCGACGGTCGTGTAGCTGAGATCACCGTAAACGAGGGCGCATCGTGGGCGCTGCGGCTCGGACGCTTCCAAGGCAAGAGCCCGCAAACCGGCAACGACTACGACGATCCGGCGCTGATAGTCGCTACGTCGATCGCATCGCCCGACGCCGTGGTGCGGGGTTCGGGCCGCGACCTCAATCTCTGGTTGTGGGGCCGTGGCACTGCTGATTCTCTAGTCGTGGAGGGCGACGCCAGTGTCGTAACCCACATCCGTGCCGCAGCCGTTGCCGGCACTCAGTAGCCGACTACGGTTTCGCCAGCGTCCAGATTCCGTCATCGTTCAGCATCCGGTTCACCAAATCGAGACGTGCCACCGCATTGCCGTAGTTGGCTGCGCCCGTAGTCTTGATGTAGACCGGTGGGCCGTTGCGAACGATCGTCGGCACGTTGGTAACGCCAAGTTCCCGAGCCTTGCTGGTTGCTTCCCTGAGCAACTCCAACCCTGGGTCAACGGCTCTTGCGATAACCTCGGCTCCGTCCATACCGGCCACGTGCGCAGCAACGGCAAGAGTTTCGTCCTTGCCCGGATGGTCTTTCTCTTGATAGATCAGCGTCAACAGGGCCTGAACAAAGCGTTGATGCTGTTCAGGGTGGCTCGCTCGCACCGCGGCGCACGCCGCCAGCGCACGAAGCTTGGCAGGCAGCCGCGGAGCATCCGGCTCGATGTCATCGACAAGGAATTCCTCCCACTCCAAGTGCACCGTGACGCCACGAGTCTGCGATGCCTTGAGTGCCGTTGCATAGACCCGCCAGACGTCATAGGTCTCGAAGCTGTAGAAGATCCGTCCTGTGAAGTCCATGACGGCAGGCTACCCGCCCTTCCACAGCCTTGATTCTTGACATCGAACATCTGTTCGGTCTAGCTTCTTGTTATGGCCGTCCCCATCCAGCGCACGTTCGACGATCTAGGCACCCCCCTGCACGAAGTCGCTTTCTGCGTACTTGACCTCGAGACGACGGGCGGATCACCGGCGACTTGTGAGATCACCGAAGTGGGGGCCGTCAAATACGTGGGTGGCGAGCTGGTCGGCACTTTCGACACGTTGGTTAACCCTGGCGCCCCGATCCCGCCAACGATCACGGTACTCACCGGGATTACCCAAGCGATGGTCATCGAGGCACCGCTTATCGACGAAGTACTCCCCTCGCTCCTGGAGTTCATTGGAACGGCTGTCATCGTCGGTCACAACGTTCGCTTCGACATGTCGTTTCTCAACGCCGCCGCCAAACGGCTCGGGTACGGCAAGCTCCCCAACCCGACCAGCGACACCCTTGGCCTGGCCCGCCGCCTGGTGCGCTCGGAAGTGAGGAGGCTCAACCTGCAGACGCTGGCCGCTCACTTCCGCGCCAACGTCACACCGAATCACCGGGCGCTTGCCGATGCGCAGGCGACTGCCGATGTCTTCTGGGCATTGCTGGAGCGTGCCGGCACGATCGGAGTTACCCACCTGGAGGACCTGCTTCGCCTCCCGACCGCAAAGGGCTCACCTCACTATCAGAAGATCGAGCTGACCGAACGGCTCCCCCGCAAGCCCGGCGTGTACATGTTCCGTGATCGTGATGACAACATCATCTACGTGGGGAAGGCGAAGAATCTCCGCACCAGGGTTCGGTCGTACTTCTATGGCGACAACCGGCGCTCGGTCGGTCAAATGTTGCGCGATCTCACCGATATCGAATACCGCGTGTGTGCGACGGAGGTAGAGGCCGAGATCACCGAAGTGCGGTTGATCCACGCCAACATACCTCGGTACAACAGACGCTCACGGCCCGCCAAGTCACCGCAATATGTGAAGCTGACAGCCGAGGAGTTCCCTCGCCTGTCGGTCGTGAGGACCCTCAAAGCCGACGGCTGCCTCTACCTGGGACCGTTTCGCTCGCGACGAGTCGCCAATCATGTCGTCGCCGCCATCTGGGATGCGGTGCCGATTCGGCGCTGTATGACCAAGGGGGGAAAGCGAAGCCCCGCCTGTGGCTTCGCCCAATTGGGCGTTGCCTTTTGCCCCTGCGATGGGAGCGTCCCCGCCGCGGACTACCAGGAGGTCGTGGCCACATTGCGAGCGGGGATCGAAGACAATCCAGCCCAGTTGCTCGAACCGCTTGTCGAACGTCTTCGCGAATACGCCTCAAGCTCTCGGTTCGAGGAGGCGGCCGAGCTCCGAGATCGACATAGGGCACTCTCCCGTGCGATGGACGACCGCCGCAATTGGGCCGTGTTGCAGCAAGCAGGACTGCTCTGGGCAGAAGACAGCAACGGCGACAGTGTGTTGGTCGAACATGGCCGACTGGTGGCCTCGTGGTCACAGCACGATCAACCACCGCTCACGACAACAGCTGCCGCCTCCCAGTCAACACATCGGGTGCCAGAGTCAGTCTCCGCTGCTGAAGAGGCGCGGCTTGTGTGGAAGTGGCTGAACCGGCCGACCGTCCAAATCATCGAGTCCACCAACCCCATTGCCACGTCGCTGTATCCCGTGTCGGCGCTGACGACACTGGCCGGTTAGGACCCTTCAGGCACGGTACCCTGCGTCCATGAAGTTCATCGTGCGCAAGGGCTCAGACCCCATCGGAAAAGCAGACTCGGCACTCCTCACCGCCCTCGGGCTACCAGGCGGAGGCATCGTTACCCTCGGAAAGACCCACCTCTTGGTGAGCCCCGGCGAAACCACCTCGGCCAACGCCATCATGCTTGGCGAGCGCGCTATCGCCAATGCGCAAGTCGCAGTTGGTGACTCCGTCGATGTGGTCCGCGCCCTGCTTCCTGGTGCCCGCCGCGTCGTTATCTCACAACTGGACGCCGAGATCGACGCCCGCCATCTTGCCCGCTCCCTGCAGGGTTCTCCTGTCTCAGAAGGTGATCGAGTCGCAGTACAGACCGGGTACGGAGAAGAAGCCGACGCTGCGCTTGTCGAGGTTCGGATCACCTCAGTTACGCCAGGCCCGGCTGCTGTCGTTGGCAGCGCCACCGTTGTCCATGAAGCTGGCGAGGACACCGAGGACCTCGTCGATCAGCCCGCAGGCGCACCCGCCGGCGAAGCTCTCACCACCGCCAAGGCCCTGCTGGCTGGGTTGGCCACAGAGACCGAGGTGATGACAGGATGGCTGTCGCTACTCACTGCACAGGGAGATCTGCCCGACACCTGGGGTCTTCCCAAAGTCGCAGGCGTACTCGTTGAAGGTCCGGCTGGCTGCGGCAAGTCCGAAATCGTGGCTGCAGCCGCCGAGACAGTGGGCGCAAACGTGCACGAGGTCTCGCTGGAACTCGTCTTCAAGCCACAGAAGCTTCTCGAGCTGCTGGAGAAGGCCGTTAAGGAATCGACACGACCATCGGTCATCTTTCTCGATCGGCTAGATGCGGTTGTCGGCGATGACGCCATGTTCCGCAATCAGGTCGCGGCAATCCTGCGCTGGTTCCTGGATGCCGTCGCCGAGCGTCCCCGTCTTGCATGTGTGCTCGGCGTCTCGTCCATTGCCAGCCTCCCGGAGTCCGTTTCGCACTCAGAATTTCTGCCGCGCACACTCAGCATCCCGCCGCCGGACCTGGAACGCCGGGCCAGATTGTTCGAAGCAGCCCTCGCCAGGGTTCCCAGCGGAGAACTCGACTACTCCCTTCTTGCCGCCAGAACCGCAGGGTTCTCCGGTGCCGACATCATGGCGGTGGTTGTTCATGCTTCCGCTCTCGTTGCCCAGAATGGTGGCCGGGTGGACGCCGATGTTCTGATGCGGGCAGTTGAAGAGACAACCCCCTCGCTGGGAACTGCGTCACTTGGCGAAATCCCCAGCTACGGGTTCGAGCGGGTGGCCAATCTCGATGAGGTCAAGCAGCGACTGACGGAATCGGTGATCTGGCAGATGCAGGAACCGGAGCGATTCACCCGCCTCGGTATCGAGCCACCACGTGGACTCTTGCTGTATGGACCGCCCGGCACTGGGAAGACGTTCGTGATTCGTGCCCTTGCACATGAGAGCGGTGCGGCGTTCTTCACGATCAAAGGGGCCGAACTGCTCGACAAATACGTCGGCGAGTCGGAACGAGCAGTACGAGAGGTCTTTGCTAGAGCGCGGGCGGTTGCTCCTGCCATCTTGTTCTTCGACGAGATCGATGCACTTGCACCGGTCAGGGGCAACTCGACCAACTCAGTGACGGATTCGGTTGTTGCCGCTCTCCTCACCGAGCTTGATGGCGTATCCGATCGTGGCGACGTCTTTGCAATTGGGGCAACCAATCGACGCGACCTGGTCGATCCAGCATTGCTGCGGCCCGGTCGGCTGGAGACCCACCTGCATCTCGGTCTGCCCGCGCCGGAGTCGCGTCGTGCCTTCTTTGGCATCTCGGATGTGCCGCTCGCCGACGATGTGAACATCGATGACGTCATTGACGCAACCGAGGGGCTGTCGTTTGCAGAACTCTCCGGCCTGCTCCGGGAGGCGGCGATCGGGGCGCTGCGCCGCGATTCGTCAGCGCTTGAGGTGACCAAGGCCGATGTCGACGCGGCTATAGCTCACTATCAAGATCGCGGCTAGCGGCACGGGCAGCTTCGGCGAATGTGAATTTGTCGTCGTAGAGGGCGCGCCCCACAATCGCCGCTTCGACATCTAGAGCGGCCACCTTCGAGATATCGGCAAGGGTGCCGACCCCACCTGATGCGATAAGGGCCAGGCTCGGTGCAAGACGGATCACGTCCTGGAGCAGCCGAGTGTCTGGGCCGGCAAGTGTGCCATCGGTGGCAATCCCGGTAGCGAGTACGCGGGAGATGCCTGCCGCAACAAGATCACCGAGAACATCGGCCAGCTTGCGACCCTCGTCGAGCCAGCCCGCACCCGTCGCCATCCCCTCTCTGACGTCGATCGCCGCGACGATCCGTTCGCTCCCGACGGCTGAAACAATGGCCGCGACAAGCGTTGGGTCCCACACTGCTGCGGTCCCCAGTACGACACGTGCTGCACCTGACTCGATGGCGAGTGTGGCGGCTTCCAAGGTGCGGATCCCACCCCCGATCTGGAAAGGGACGCCCGTCTCGCCGAGCCGCTGCCACATGTCGGTGTCCCCAAAACCATCACGCGCCCCCGCGAGGTCAACGACGTGGACAATCTCAGCGCCTGACTCAACCCACGAGACAAGTCGGGCTGCGGGATCGTCCCCAAAGACAGTTACCTCGTCGTAGCGACCTTGACGAAGGCGAACAACATTCCCATCGAGGACATCAACTGCAGGAATCACATACACTATTCTCGCTCCACGGTCGTCTTATTGTGCTAGCGTGCTAAAACACTAGCTCATGTCGCCAACGAAACGAAAGGACGCAGAATGGTGATGGCAACCGATGACTGGCGAAACGACGCAACCGCCGCCCTATTCGATGCCATCGTGTCGCTCCGGAGCCGCGAAGAGACGGCCCACTTCTTTCGTGATCTATGCACCCGACGAGAGCTCGAGGAAATCTCGCAACGTTGGGCCGTGGTGAGGCAGCTCGCTGCAGGCCACCCCTACCGCGAAATTGCTGCGGATACCGGTGTCTCAACCGCAACCATCGTTCGCATCAACCAATGGCTCCGCCATGGAACCGGCGGCTACCAGGAAATGCTCGACAAGCTCGGACTCGGCCAGGAGAACTGATGACAATCCGCCTCGCCATCCCCAACAAGGGAAGGCTCCAACAACCTACCGCGCTCATGCTGAAACAAGGTGGGCTGTCCTATGAGAAGACCGATCGGGCCCTTGCCGTCCCGGTGAGGAACATGGACCTGGAGCTGCTGTTTGTACGCACCGACGATGTCTCCGAATTTGTGGCAGATGGCGTCGCCGACCTGGGCATTACCGGTGTCGACCTCCTTTCAGAAAGCGGCGCACAGCTGGAGGTCGTTGCAAAACTGGGCTACGGAAGCTGTCGGCTGACCGCTGCTGTCCCCAAAGCATCACCGATTCGCGACCTGGCCAGTCTGGCCGGGGCCCGCATCGCAACATCGCACCCAGCAACCACCCAACGCTTCTTCAACGAACAAGGTATCGACGTGACAACCATCGCGTTGAGCGGCTCGGTGGAGGTTGCCCCAAAGCTCGATATCGCTGATGCGATTGTCGATCTGGTTTCGAGCGGATCAACAATGCTCGTCAACGGGCTGCGGCCAATTGCGGACATTCTGGAATCCGAAGCCATTCTCGTTGGCCGACCGGGTGCGGCCACCGAGAACGGCACGGTCGCCCAGATCATCCTCACCATCCAATCCGTCGTCGCCGCCCGCAGCAAGCGGTACGTGATGATGAACGCACCGGCTTCGTCGGTCGACGCTATCGAGGAACTCATCCCCGGATTCGAGGCACCAACCGTCATCCCACTCGCCCACGACCACATGGTGGCCATTCACTCTGTTGTCGACTCGGCCCGGCTCGGGCGGGTGCTGCCCGAGCTCAAAGAGGCAGGCGCAACCGGAATTCTCGTCCTACCCATCGATCAGCTGATTGCATAATGAATATCAAGACCATCACCCTCGCAGAGCTGGACAGGAACGAACGCAACGCCCTCCTGCAGCGCTCGGCAGTGCCCGACCCGACTATGCGCGCTGCTGCCGCCACCATCGTCGACACGGTGCGCTCCGGCGGGGATGCAGCTCTCGCGACATGCAACGAAAGCTACGGCGGAGGCCTGCCATCCGGCGCTCTTCGAGTTCCTCCTGCGGAGCTGCAGAGCGCTCTCACGACCATCGCGCCTCCCCTTCGGGCCGCCCTCGAAGTAGCCGCCGTCAATATTCGCAAAGGCCACCAACCACAACGACCGGTCGACCAGTCTATGGAGACGATTCCCGGGGTTCGGATAGATCGCCGCTGGACTGCACTCCGCCGCATCGGCGTCTATGTGCCGGGCGGGCGGGCGGCCTATCCGTCCAGCCTCCTCATGGGGGTCATCCCCGCCCAAATTGCCGGGGTGGGAGAAGTCGTTGTCACCAGCCCCGCCGACGAGGAAGGCAACGTCTCCAAGACGATGCTGGCAGCCGCCGCACTACTCGGCATCACCGAGGTCTACATCACCGGTGGCGCACAAGCGATAGGAGCTCTCGCCTACGGCACAGAAACGATCCGACCCGTCGACAAGATCGTCGGCCCCGGCAATGCCTGGGTTACCGCAGCCAAGCTTGCGGTCTACGGCGATGTCGGAGTCGATTTGCCAGCCGGACCAAGCGAAGCGCTCGTCGTCGCCGACGCAACCGCCGATCCCCGCATCATCGCTGCGGATCTCATGTGCCAAGCGGAGCACGGACCCGAGTCGCCGGTTGCGCTTGCCACCCCCGATCGCAACCTGGCAACCACCGTCCTGGAGGAACTCGACAACCTACTCCCCCGCCTCGAACGCAATGAGATCATCAAGTCAGCCCTGAGTGACCACGGTCTCGTGATCATCACTGAGTCTCTGACCGATGCCATCGACTTCGCCAATGAGTACGCAGCAGAGCATCTCTCGGTGCACACCGCCAATGCCGAAGCCGATGCAACGCTGACCACAGCCGCAGGCTCGGTCTTCGTCGGCCACTGGGCTCCAGAATCGGCAGGTGACTATGCAACGGGAGCCAACCACGTCCTCCCAACCGGCGGCCTGGCTGCGGCCTATGGCCCGCTCAGCGTTGAGGACTGCGGCTCCTGGCGGCAGGTACAGACCTTGACGGAGGAGGGGCTTGCCACGCTCCGCCCTACCATCGCCAGCCTGGCCGATGCCGAGGGGCTCACCGCACACAAGCTCGCAGTCGAGATCCGATTCGAGGACCCACGATGAAGGCTCCCAGGTACAAGTGGCAGCCAACAACCGCCGAGATCGCGGCGGCGGCCGGGATGGCCCCTGAGGAGGTTGAGCGCTTCGATCACAACACATCCGCGACCCCTACTCCATGGGCCGTGGAGAAGGCAGCTCTCTCGCTATCGGGACTCAACGAGTACCCGGCAGCCAATTACCGCACCCTGCGGGATGCAGCCTCGATGGTCTCTGGCCTCGATCCCGAGCAGATCGTCCCTGGGGCGGGCGCTGATGAACTGATCTTGTTGTGCGGGCGAGCGTTCTTGGATCGGGGCGACACCGCTCTTGCCACGACACCCACCTATCCGCTCTATGAGATAGCGACGCTGCAGGCGGGTGCAGTCCTCCAGCCGGTACCCGCTTCCCCGCCGGATTTCGAGTTTCCAGTTGACGACGTAGTCAGAGCAGCGCGGGACGCCGATTTGGTCTGGCTGTGCGCTCCCAGCAACCCAATCGGCAACGCCGTTTCCGATGATGCTGTCGATGCCGTCATCGCGGCAACCGACGGATTGGTTGTCATCGATGCCGCTTATGCCGAATTCTCTGGAACCGACTGGTCGGTGCGGGTAGCCCGGCACCACAACGTGATCGTGCTCCGCACCCTTTCGAAGGCATATGGAATCGCCGGCGCTCGAGTCGGCTATGCAATGGCCCATCCGGATCTGATCGCGGCCATCGACGGGATCCGCCCACCCGGCAGCATCTCGTCCGTGTCGGTCGAACTGGGGATAGCTGCACTGGAAAACCCACAGTCGATGCGGGCAACAGTTGCCACGGTTCAGGAGCTTCGCGAGGAACTCACTCTGTCACTGGCCTCGCTCGGCTTGCGAGCGTTGCCATCGCAAACCAATTTCGTGCTTTGTGAGGTCGGCGCCCGTGCCGCATCGATTGCGGAACAGCTCATGGACGAGGGCCTCGTTGTCCGCAAGTTCCCGAGTGACGGTCCCCTCGCCAACTACCTGCGCTTCACGGTCCGCACCGCTTCAGCCCATACCCGACTCATCTCTGCCCTTGAAAGGTACCTGCCATGACCAGAACCGCGTCCATCCAACGCAAGACGCTGGAGACCGACGTCCAGATCAGCATCGACCTCGATGGGACTGGCATCGTTGCCGTCTCCACCGGGGTGGGCTTCTACGACCACATGCTGACGGCTTTCGGACACCATGGCCTGTTCGACCTCGACTTGAAGACTGTCGGTGATCTCCATGTTGATGAACACCACACAGTTGAGGACACCGCGCTCGTGTTGGGTAGCGCCATTGCAGAGGCTCTCGGCGATCGTGCCGGTATCTACCGCTACGGCTCCGCGACTATCCCGATGGATGAGGCGATCGCTACTGCAGTGGTCGACATCGGGAGCAGGCCCTACGCCGTCGTAGACCTCCCGTTCACAACAGAGCGACTCGGCACCCTGGGCACGCAGATGATCCCGCATGCCCTCGAAGCATTCGCCCGCACCTCCGGCTGCACTTTGAATTTGTCGGCCCAGGGCAACAACGATCACCACATCGCAGAAGCGGCCTTCAAGGCCCTTGCCTACGCAATTCGGGCGGCTGTCGAGATCGATCCCCGCCGCAGTGGGATTGCCTCCACCAAAGGATCTACGTGAGCCGAATTGCCGTCATTGATCACGGGGCGGGCAACCTCGTCTCGATCGCACAGGGCTTGACCCGAGCCGGTGCCGATGTTGCCATTGTCGGCTCCCCAGCAGGGCTCGACGACGCTGACGGCATCGTACTGCCGGGGGTGGGCACCACCGGTGCTGCCATGCGGCGGCTCCACGAGGCCGGGCTGGTATCTCCGCTGCAGAGCTGGGCCAGGCCCCTGCTCGGGATCTGCGTCGGGCTGCAGCTGTTCTTCGAGCACTCCGAAGAGGATGGCACTGATGCTCTGGGCCTGATGCCGGGCCGGGTGAGCACCCTCGAGGATCCGCCGCTCCTTCCGCACATCGGATGGAATGACGTTTCCTTTCAACCCGATCCCTTGTTTGCCAACGTCCCCTCCGATGCGACGTTCTACTTCGTTCACTCCTACGCAGTGGTCCCTGAGGACCAGGGCGTCGTAATCGCCGAGACCAGCTATGGCCAACGATTCGTCGCCGCCGCACGATCCGGCAACCGGGTAGGCGTGCAATTTCACCCCGAACGATCTGGATCGGCCGGTCTGCAGATGCTCGCCAACTTCGTTGCCGAGACCCAGAGGGCTCGCAATGCTGCGTAAACGTGTCATCCCTTGCCTCGACGTGACAGAAGGCCGGGTCGTCAAGGGCGTCAACTTCGTCAACCTCACCGACGAGGGCGATCCTGTGGAGCTAGCAACACGCTACGTCGCAGAAGGAGCGGACGAAATCTGCTTCCTCGACATCACCGCGTCGAGTGACAACCGGGCCACGATGCTTGACGTCGTGCGACGGACTGCCGAGCACGTATTCGTACCGCTAACCGTTGGTGGTGGAATCCGTGCGGTCGCCGACATGCGGGCAGCGCTACGTGCCGGTGCGGACAAGGTTTCGGTCAACTCTGCCGCCGTGCTGGACCCAGACCTGATTGATGCCTGCGCTGCCGCCTTCGGTTCGCAGTGCGTCGTCCTGGCGGTCGATGCTCGGCGCATCGAATCGACAGGCAACTGGGAGGTCGTCATCAACGGTGGCCGCACTACAACCGGCCTCGATGCTGTGGAGTGGATTGTGGAGGCAGTCCGCCGCGGTGCGGGCGAGATCCTGCTCACATCCATGGACAGGGACGGTACCAAGGATGGTTACGATATCGACCTTCTGGAAGCCGTCCGCTCGGCCGTTTCTGTCCCCGTAATTGCATCAGGCGGGGCCGGGACCATCGAACACTGTGTTGAAGCGCTACAGCCGGGCCGGGCCGATGCCGTCCTGGCTGCTTCCATCTTCCATCGGTCCGAAATCGAGATCAGGGATCTCAAACTCGGACTCGCCAATGCCGGGCTTCCAGCAAGGATCACACCATGAATGAGATCAAATACGACGAGAACGGGTTGGTTGTCGGTGTCGTCCAGGATGCCAAGACCCAACAGGTGTTGATGGTTGGCTATCTGAACCGGGAAAGCCTGGAGCTCAGCAAGGAGACAGGGCGCGTCCACTTCTGGAGCCGCTCCCGCTCCGAACTCTGGGAAAAGGGAGCCACCAGCGGCAGCTATCTCAACCTCGTTGACCTTCGCACGGACTGCGACGGAGACGCGCTCCTCATTGCGGCGTCACCGGATGGCCCGACATGTCACACAGGAGACACGAGTTGTTTCTCGAGCGTATCGCCCGGTCAAGGGTTTGCCGCCTTGGAATCACTGTGGACGACGATCACCGACCGGATCGCACACCCCACGCCGGACTCCTACACAGCCGAACTGGCTGCCGCCGGGCCCGACCTCACCGGCCGCAAGCTGGTTGAAGAGGCAACCGAGACGCTGATTGCAGCCAAGAACCATGCCGAAGGCGATGTGGCCCAGCGAGTTGTCGAAGAGTCGGCCGATGTGGTGTATCACCTGCTGGCGCTGCTCGCAGAGCGTGAGATACCGGCTCGCGCTGTCATCGAGGAACTCGAGCGACGATCTCGGTAGCAACACGGTCGCGTACAATCGCCCGCATGCAACGCCTCTTCATATCTGTTGCCATCGCGCTTCTTGCCGTCTCCTGCAGTGGGACCAGCGTCGATATCTCAGAAGTCCCCAAACTGCCGCCGGTGACCGCAGAAGATCTGAATGTGCTTCTTGATGGGTCGACGACCCCAGTTGTCGTAAACGTGTGGGCCTCATGGTGTGTGCCGTGTCGCTCAGAAGCGCCGTTGCTCGAGAAAGCCGCATCTTCGACTGGCGAGGACGTCTTCTTCGTCGGACTCAACGTTCGTGACGATCAGGAGGGGGCCCGCGGCTTCATTGCAGAGTTCTTCCCGGACGCTCCCATCGAGCACCTCTTTGACCCGGATGGAGGTATCCCTCTCGAACTCGGCGGTACCCGCGGCGTGCCACTCACTTTTTTCTATGCAACCGGTGGCGAACTGATCACAGTGCACAACGGCGTCATCGACGAGCGGACGCTGGCTCTGCAAATCGACGAGATTATGAGCCGGTAGTGGAGTTCACGCTTCTCGGTGCAGTGTTTGCCGGGATACTGCCGCTCTATGCCGTTCTCTACTGGGAAGCCAAACGAGCCAATGCGGCGTCTTGCACGCGCAATCTGTGGGACGTTGCGCTCACGGCCACCATCGTCGGCGTTTTCGTGGGCCGGGTTGCCGCGATGCTCGGAGACGGTGTATACCCGCTGACTCACCCTGCAGATCTGATCATCATTCGAGGCGGTGTTGCTACCGGACCGGCCACGGTTGCCGCGCTGGCGACGGTGGCCTGGCTAGGCCGCGAAGAATTGTGGGCTGTCATGGACGGGCTGGCTGCGGCGGCTTTGGCCGGTCTGGGTGGATGGCATCTGGGTTGTGTCGTGCGCGATGCATGCCTCGGAACACCGAGCGATCTTCCCTGGGCAATTGCCCAGGAAGGGAGCACTGTCACTCGGCACCCCGTCGAGTTGTACGCAGCACTCGCCCTTTTTGTCGCCGCCGGACTTGTCGCGCTGTGGCGGGTCAGGTCGTACCCGCGACCCGGAGTCGCTGGCGGAGTCGCCCTTGCCGTGGCGAGTGCGGTGCGGCTTGCCACAGAGCCGCTCCGACCCAACCTCGGTGGCGGCCCGATCGGCTGGTACGTCCTCGGAGTTGCGATAGGACTTGGTGTTGCGGTTTGGCTCGGCCGCCAGCCCGCACCACTCGTAGACCGCCCACCGGCCGACTCTGACGTGTAGGTTCGCCAGCAGCGGCAAGTGGGAGGTTCCGGGAGGACATCGTTTGGGGGGTGCGACGCCGTCTCCAGGAACCGATGTATCAGTCGCCTCTGCCGCGTGTCTAGTAAAGCGAGTATCGCTCTAGACGAAGGGGTCCATCTTGGATCAAGAACACACCATTAGCGTCTCGCGGCGCACGGTGCGGCTGGCGTTGGCGTTTGCAGTCGTGTTGGCAGTATTGGCGCCCATTGCAGTTGTTGCAGCAGGCGGGACGTTTATCGACGACGACACGTCGATATTTGAGGATGACATCGAGTGGCTTGTTGCCAACGGCGTAACGTCCGGTTGCGGCGCCGACACCTATTGCCCAGAAGACAATGTGACTCGTGGCCAAATGGCGGCCTTCATGCACAGATTGGCGACCAACAAGGTCGTCGACGCGGCGACCGCAGACAGCGCAACCAGCGCCGACTCGGCGACTGAGGCAGACACGGCGCAGAACGCCAGATTGATAGACGGGCTCGACAGCACCGATTTCGCGTTGGGTGTGGTCGAGTTCTTTGATACCACCGGAGGTTCCACCCTCACCTCAGGGAGCACCGCGACATCAGCGTCTGTAACTGTGGATGTTCCGCGACGCTGCTCGTTGCTGCATACCGAGAGTGTTGAGGTCCTTGTCATCGCTACTGGATACATGAACTCAAATAGCGCCGCTGCATCGGTGAGCACCTACCTGTATGCAGATGGCGTCGAAACCAACCCTAGCTTCGTGAGACTCGATCTTGATGACACATCGTCTCGGACGCCGTTTAGCACTCAATGGCTGTACGAGGTCGAGCCTGGTGAGCACACGTTCGAGGTCAGCCAGACCAACATCGGACCTTCAGCGATCGAGGTGTGGTATCCGAAGCTGTCGGCGCAGGTAATGGGTTCAGAATGCGATTCGATAGTCGTGCTGCCGAGTGAGCCAGCGGCGAAAGACCTGTTTGATCAGCAACGCTAGAAACGCCGAGAGACACTAACTGCCGCAAAGAGCGGTCGGCCGGACCTATCGGCCGACCGCTCTTTGCTAGATGCTCGCCAGCAGATCAAACTTCTTCCGGAGCTCTTCCTCGCCAAGTACCCCGTACCAACTGTCGACGACAATGTCGTCGCCGCTGATCATGACCGATGCGGGCTGGCCAAGGATGTCATACAGGTCCCAGATCGACTCGTCGAGACCCCACGAGACATTGCTCGTTAGAAGCTCGTCGGCGCGCTTGGTAGTGGAATCGAGATCGCTCATGCCGGCAACTGCGATGAATCTAATGCTGTCTTGATAATCCGATGCAACTGCATCGACGACGGGGAGTTCCCGTCGGCAGCTGCCTCACCATTCTGCCCAGAAGACCACGTACACCGGTTTCTGTTCGGCACTCAGCTCGAAACTCGACCCGTCCGCAAGCGTCAGCGCAAAATCGGGTGCCGGCGGGCCGTCAAACGACGGTGCAGGATCGACCTCCTCGCTGGGTGCCGGGGTGGCGTCGGGGGCTTCGGTGGGTGCCGCCTCCGGGGCCGGCGTGGCATCAGTGGCCGGCGCCGCTTCTGTCGCTGCTGCGGTAACAGGTGCCACTTCCTCCTCTGCTCCGCCACAGGCGGCGAGGACGAGGACAAATACAATGGCCAATGAGCGCTTTCGCATGGCAGAGACACTAGACCCTCGAAGCGGGCTATCCCGACGAATTGCGCCGATTTCAGCAGATGTTCACAATTGGAATAGTCACTAGAGCGCCGACTGTTTGGCCTGCTCCTCTGCCATGAGCTCGCGACGCAATACCTTGCCGACGAAGGTCTTCGGTAGCTCATCGCGAAAGTCAATCGCCCGAGGCAGCTTGTAGCGCGCCAACCGATCTCGACAGAACTCGATCAAGTCTGCCTCGGTCAAGGTCTTGCCTTCCTCGAGGACCACAAAAGCCTTCACTCGCTGGTCCTGACCCCCCACCGGAACGCCAATGACACCCGCGTCAACAACATCTGGGTGCTCAAATATGGCGTCCTCGACCTCGCGGGGATACACGTTGAACCCACCCGCAGCCAAAATCATGTCCTTCTTACGGTCGACGATGGCAAAACGGCCCATCCCATCCATGACGGCGACATCACCGGTGTGTAGCCACACCTTGCCGTTCTTGTCGGTCCGCAAGACATCACGGGTGGCATCGGCCATGTTCCAATACCCCTGCATGACCTGCGGACCGCTGATGCACAGGACTCCGCGCTCCCCGGCTCCCATGACCTCGGTCTCACTGTCCTCGTCGACGATGCGGCAATCGGTGTTGGGGAGGGGCAGACCGATGAGTCCAGTCTCCGCTTTCCCATCTAGAGGGTTGGCATGCGTGACCGGCGACGCTTCACTCAGCCCGTATCCTTCGACAAGTCGCCCACCGGTTATCTCTTCGAAGTTGCGTTTCACCTCGGGCGGCAGCGCGGCGGCACCTGATATGCAGAAGTTGATAGAAGAGACATCGTATTTGCCACTGATCACGTGTCTGTGCCTGGCGATCGCTGAATAGAGGGTTGGCACTCCGGGGAAGTAGGTCGGATGATGTGCATCGATCACCTTCAGCACGTTGCCGAGGTCTCGCGCATCCGGAATAAGCAACTGGCTGTAGCCGGCCGCAATCGAATGATTCATGGAGACCGTTGCCGAATAGCTGTGAGTAAGCGGCAAGGCCGTCAGCATTACCTCGTCGCCCTCAACTGCCTCGGGAGCCCAGGCTTTCGTTTGATGGGCATTGGCCATCATGTTGGCGTGAGTCAGCATCGCCCCTTTGGGTACGCCGGTGGTGCCGCCGGTGTACATCAACATCGCCAGATCTTGCGAAGCAACCTCAACAGGCTGCGGCGCATGATCGGTGAGGACATCCGTCCACTCAGATGTACCGGCGTCCGAGGCGATGTCGACCTTGTGACCACCCTTGCGCTCGCGCAGGATGGTGAACAGAGCCTTGAGCGGCCCCCTGAAATACTCCTTGATATTGGTGACCACAACGTGCTCGATGGGAGTGTCGAGGCGAGCTTCCTTGACACGGTCGTACATCATCGAAAGCACAATCGCGAACCGCGAACCAGCGTCCGTAGCCTGGTGAGCAAACTCGGTAGGGGTATACAGAGGATTCGAGGGCACTGCGACTGCTCCGCATCGCCAGACTGCGTGATAGGCCATAACAAGCTGCGGACAGTTCGGCATGAACAGCGACACCCGATCCCCCGGAGCGAGACCCCTGTCCTGGAGGCCTGCCGCAAGCCGGTCGACAATCTCGTCGACCTGCCGGTAGGTCAGTGTCCGATCGAAGAAGATCAAGGCCGGTGTTTCCGGATACTTTTCGGCGGACCGGCGCAACAGACCGTCAAGAGGACCGTCGGGCCAGGTGACCTCGAAAGGCACACCGTCCTGGTAGGCCTGATGCCACAACCTTGCTTCGCTCATGGTTTCCTTATCCGTGTCTAGCCGGAAAACGCCACCGCTCGATCCAGCACCGTCAGCGCACTGCCCGAGTCGATCGACTCCGCAGCCAGACCCATTGCATCACTAAACCCTTCGGCAAGACCTGCTGCAACGATCGCCGGCGCCGCATTCACCAAAGCAATATCCCGTTTCGGACCGCTTGCTCCAGCCAGGATCGACTTAGTGATTGCAACGTTCTCACTGGGATCGCCACCCATCAGATCCTCGATCTGGGCACGGGCAACACCAAAATCCTCTGGGGTGAACTCGGCGTGGGTGATCTCACCGTTGCGGAGCCTGTAGATGAACGATGGGCCAGTCGTAGTGAGCTCGTCGAGACCGTCCTCACCGTAGAAGACAAAAGCAGCCTTCGCTCCGAGGTTGGTAAGAACCTCGATCATGAGCTTCGCCATACTGGGGTCGGAAACACCAAGGGCATATCGTTTTGCCCCGGCCGGATTGCACAGCGGGCCGAGAAAATTGAAGACGGTGCGAAACCCAAGCTGCCGTCGCACCGGACCCGCATGCCGCATGGCGGGGTGGTACCGGGGAGCAAACATGAAGCCAAACCCGATCTCCCTGACCATCTGAGCCGTGGTTTCCGGGCTTGCGTCGAGGTCAACCCCCAGCGCTTCCAACAGATCAGCCGAACCTGTTGGGGAGGATGCAGCCCTGTTTCCATGCTTGGCAATCTTCACGCCAGCGCCTGCGGCGATGAACGCCGCAGTAGTTGAGATATTGAATGTTCCGGACCTGTCACCACCCGTTCCAACAAGATCAACAATGGGTTCGTCGATCTCGATGGGGCTCGCTGCGGCTCGCATTGCGGCAACGAATCCAGTCATCTCATCCGCTGTTTCTCCCTTGGAGCGCAAAACGGTCAGGAAAGCAGCGATCTGCGCTTCTGTTGCCTCGCCCGCCATGATGCTGCCCATAACGGTGTAGGCCTCGGCCTTGGTTAGATGGTGCCCGTCAAAAAGACTGGCGAATACGTCTGGCCACAAAACTGCTGTCATGGCATCGACGCTAGCAGTAGGCCCGACATGGCCGAACTTCGGAGCAACCGGTCTGCAGGGCGCTACTCGCCGCGCTGCTTCAGCTCCAGATCGCCGCCACCACGGATGGCGGACTGGACGTCTTCCATATGCTCGAAGAGGGCAAGAGCAGTGTCGAACTCGAACTCAACCGAATCCAGTTCGATCGGCCCGTCGCCGGTGAAGAAGCGGACGGTTGTGTCAATCCCGTCCACGCATGCCTCACAGGTACCGGCCCCAAGCGTGTTCTTGAGTTCCCCAAAATCTGTCGCAGCTATGGCGGTCGCCAACCCTGCAACATCGGTTTGGCCGACAATCTCAGCGTCAGCGACGTTGCCGGGAACTGCAAGAACATCGGCTGGATCGGTGCGAAACACACCGAAAGAGCCGTCTGACATGACGAGGGTGGTCGTGCAGTTGGGACCCATCATGAAGCAACCACCGATCTCGGCCACAATCACCAGGGGAACCGGCTCAGCAAGAGCCGGTGCAAGCGTCGATGTTGTGGCTTCGTCCGCTGTGACGGTGGTCGGGACGGCACCGAGGTGCTCGTCCCCTCCCCCGTCATCACCGCAGGAAGCAGCAACTAGGGCCAGCGTCATCAGAACCAAAACAGTTGTCTTCTTCATACCTCTATGACGCTACCGGATTCGAAAGAGGTTCCCCGTGCGTTCTAGGCACTACGCCGCTGCAGCGAACGCCGTTGCTTCTCGGTCAGACCGCCCCAGATTCCAAAGCGAATCCGAGCCTCGAAGGCGAAGTCGAGACAGTCTTCTTGTACGGAGCAACCCTGGCATATGCGGATGGCCTCACGCTCACCCTCAGGAGTTGTGGGAAAGAACGTCTCAGGGTCGCGATCCTTGCAGACAGCAAAGGCTGCCCAAGGGCGCTCCTCGGTTATCGGGGTCAGCAACGCAGGGTCAAAAGTTTCAGAAGTGTCATTCATGAGGCACCTCCATGAGGTGACGAACGCCATCGGATTTCGACAGCACACCTATTAGACGTCACCGGACCCCCAGATAGTTCCCACCGCTGGAGCCATTTCTCGGGGTGCGGATCGCCCCGCCGAAGCACTACACTTGCCGATCCATCTGCTCTCAGGGGGAGGACTGGCTCTGCTCTATTTTGCCTACAACGCACGAATCTCGCCGCAACAGATGGCTCAAACTGCCCCGGAGGCCGAATTTCAGTTCGTTGCTCATCTGCCGGAATGGGTGCTCGATTTCCCTATCGCCGATGAAACCTGGGGTGGTGCTCTCCCGGCCATCCGACCCGAGCCCGGCAACACCGTATGGGGGGCAGCCTATGAACTCCACAACGCTGACCTCGCCGCACTAGACCGGGTCGAGAGCGCGGAACAGCGCACCCGCCAGACCGTTGAGGCCTTGGACCGCATCGGCAAGCGGCATCAGGTGATTGTCCATCTGCTGGACGGCCCACCAACTACGAACAGCAACGGCTTCAAACCTTCCGCGGACTACCTGCGGCTGATGGTCGACGGCTCGCGACACTGGAGCCTCCCCATCGGATGGATTGCTGGACTCGAGGAACATCTCGAGAACAGGGCGTGAGCTCCCGATCCCCACTACCGCCGATCCGCTGGGGAGCAATCGCCGTAGGGGCCATGGCCGGTCTGGTGGTGGGACTGCTGGCATTCATACTCCTCGGCGTCTCCGGATTGGTGGCGCCCGATCGTGGCGAGATGATCCTCTTGTTCGTCCAGTTTCTGTCGCTCGTTGCCGCCGGCTACGTCGCCGGCAGGCTCTCTGACTCACCAGAGGTCCACGGTGGCCTTGCCGCCCTGCTGAGCGCTTTTGTGTCGGGCTTGATCTCCCTCACGTCAACCCAGGTCCCACTCGCTGGAATCATCACCCTCACCTTGGTGGCGGCTGTCCTCGGGTCGGCAGGCGGCGTCCTCGCCCGCTGGCAACGAACCAATTCGCAGTAACTGCTTGTGATCTCTTTCACATAGGGACTTTCGGCCCTGGATCAACATGCATAAGAAGGCATACGCTGCACAGTGTTCACCATGATGCATCTGATGCACTAGAAGGCGACTCCATGTCACTCTTGACGACAAAGCAGGTCCAGGAACTCTTCCGGGTCGACCGGTCCACGATCTACCGAATGGCAGAGGATGGGCGTCTCCCCGCCGTCAAGGTCGGCAGGCAATGGCGCTTTCCAGCTGATCGTGTGGAGAGCCTGCTGGGGCAGCCTGGAGAAACGGCGGCGCCCGCTGCTGCGACTACAGCCAGCAACGGTGCAGTCTCTCTCGACACCGTGCTCCCCCCTGACACTGCACAGGCTGTCGCCGACCTTGCTGCAGACTTGTTTGGAGTGATGGCCGTTGTCACCGACATGAGTGGCCGGGCCTTGACGACCGTCTCCAACCCTTGCGGCTATTTCACTTCCGTCTTCAACGCGGTTTACACCCCGGATCGGTGCAGCGAGGGCTGGCGCCGCCTTGGCGAAGAAATCGACCTCGAGCCGCACTTCCTCCCCAGCCACCTCGGCTTCCTATGCGCCCGCTCCTTTATCAGGATCGGTCCCAACCTCGCCGGCATGGTCATCGTCGGTGGTGTAGCCCCCAAGAGCTGGCCTCCCTCACCCTCCGATATCGAGGCAGTCGCTCTGGAAACCGGAACCCCGGTCGAGGTCATCAACGACCACATCAAAGAGGTCTACTGGATCGACGCCTCACATCAAGACTGGATCGTTCGCAACCTGTCCCGAGTCAGCGACCTGATTTCGCTCCTCGCCGATGGTCATGGACGACTCGTACAGAAACTCGACACAATCGCCACTCTTGCAGGAGTGGTGGCCTAGTACCAAGGAGAAGCCCGTGAAGCGACTGTTAGTACTTGGGGCCGGCACCGCCGGAACCATGATTGCCAACAAGCTCCGTCCCCGTCTCGACGAGCGAGAGTGGAAGATCACGCTCGTCGATCAGAATGAGACCCACTATTACCAGCCCGGTCTGTTGTTCCTTCCCTTCGGCACCTACAAGAGAGAAGATCTCGAGAAGCCAAAGCGACGCTTCATTCCTGCCGGTGTAGACCTTCATATGGGCGAGATCGACCTGGTTGAGCCGGACAAGAACCAGGTGAAGCTGGTCGACGGTACCGAACTCCCCTACGACTATCTCATCATCGCAACCGGCACTCATCCCACCCCCGATGAGACCCCTGGCCTCGACGGTGACGAGTGGTACAAGTCCATATTCGACTTCTACACCATCGAAGGTGCTGAGGCGCTCGCTGAGAAGCTCGAGACGTGGGAAGGCGGCAAGCTGGTCGTCCAGATCATCGAGATGCCGATCAAGTGCCCTGTTGCCCCGCTCGAGTTCATCTTCCTCGCAGATGCTTTCTTCGCAGAGCGGGGTATGCGCGACTCTGTGCAACTCGAATACGTCACCCCACTGCCTGGGGCATTCACCAAACCGGTGGCCGCCAAGTACCTCGGCGACATGCTCGACGATCGCAAGATCACTCTCGAGAGCGACTACTTCCTCGAACGCGTCGAAGGGGACGAGCACAAGCTCGTGTCATACGATGAGCGAGAGATCGACTACGACATTCTCGTGACGATCCCTGTGAACATGGGCTCGAAGTACATCGAGCGCTCCGGGCTCGGGGACGAGTTGCGCCACGTACCCGTCGACAAGCGCAACTTCCTGTCTACAAAGCACGACAACATCTTTGCCCTCGGCGATGCGGCAGCTCTCCCCACGTCGAAAGCTGGCTCGGTTGCACACTTTGCGGTCGATATCTTCACCGACAACTTCCTTGACTACATCCAGGGCAAGCCGATGCGTGAGGAGTTCGACGGGCACGCCAACTGCTTCATCGAATCCGGCAATGGCAAGGGCATGCTCATCGACTTCAACTACGACACTGAGCCGCTGCCCGGCAAGTACCCACTGCCCGGTGTCGGTCCGTTCTCGCTGTTGCAGGAGACTGAGGCAAACCACTGGGGCAAGCTCATGTTCAAGTGGGCCTACTGGAACGTCCTGCTCGAAGGTCGGGCTATGCCGATCCCTGCGCTGATGTCCATGGCCGGCAAGATTCGTGAGGAGGTCTGATGACCACCGCAGCCCCAGCCCGTTCTGAGGAGCTGGAAGCCAAGATCGATGCGTTGACCGAGCAGGTCGCATTTCTCGCTGCAGAGGCTCACGAGGCGCGACGTCGTCGCGAGGTGTGGGCCGAGCTCCAGGAGGACGCGATGCCGATAGCCGGCGACGTGCTCGAGGTTGTAAGCAAGGAACTCGATGAGCTCAGCGCCGATGTCCAGATCTCGGACTTCACCGACTTGCTGCGTCGGCTGGTGCGTGTAGCGCCGATTCTCGACAGCGGGCTCAGGTACTTGGAGATGTTCTCCGAGTTGTTCGAGGACATGATGCCACTAACCGAGCACGCAATGGACGTCGCAACGGATCGTCTGGTCACTCTCGACAAGAAGGGCTACTTCACCTTCGCTAAGAGCGGTCTGCACGTTGTCGACCGAGTCGTCACCGGATTCAGCGAAGAAGATGTCGAAGCCCTTGGCGACAACGTCGTCCTCATCCTCGAGACGGTGAAAGAGATGACACAGCCAGAAGTCATGGCTGTTCTCTACCGGATGATTGAGGCGGTGCAACGTCAGCAGCAGCATATGGCCGAAGAGCCCGAGGATGCGCCCAGCTTGTTCTCCCTCGCCAGGAAGATGCGAGATCCCGAGATCCGCCGCGGGATGGGACGAGCTCTCAACACACTGCGCGCTGTATCCGAGGTCGAGACCGGCCCACCTCGCAAATTCGTAGTAACCCACGACCAATCAGAAGACCAAAACGCAGGAGGAAAGTAATGGCCACAACAACCATCGCAGGAGCCGAAGTCACCGTTGACGAAGAAGGCTTCATGACCGAGTACGAGCAGTGGAACGAAGAGATCGCCGCCGCACTGGCAACCAACATCGGCATCGAGCTCGGTGAAGACCACTGGCAGGTAATCAAGTTCCTCCGCGAGGACTACAAAGAGCAGGGCGAAACCCCAATGTTGCGTCGTGTTTCCAATGTTGGTGGCGTCTCCACGAAAGAGCTCTTCCAGCTCTTCCCGAAGAAGCCAGCCAAGAAGATGTCCTATATCGCCGGTGTGCCAAAGCCACACGGTTGCGTCTGATACCTCGAACAGCACAGGAGTAGCACATATGACAACCGCTCAAGAAGCACCGTCGATGGTTCCGGACTTTGGTGACGACGACACAGATCGCACGATCTGCTTCATCGCCTCCAAGGGCACCCTTGACATGGTCTATCCGTCCCTGGTGATGGCAAACGCCGCGCTAGGTGAGGGTATCGAAACCCACATCTTCTTCACCTTCTGGGGGATGGACATCATCACCAAGAAGCACCAGGAGAACCTCCAGTTCACCTGGATGGGTAACACCGCCATGCATCCTCCCGGCAAGAAGCTGCACATGCCCCAGGGCGCAGCCGGTCTTCCCGGTATGACCAAGATGGCAACCAAGATGATGAAGAAGCAGATCGCCGATCTCGACGTACCAGAGGTGCCCGAGTTCGTGCAGATGATCGCCGACGCCGGCGGACATCTGTGGGCCTGCAAGATGTCGGTCGACATGATGGGCCTGGAGAAGGACGACATGATCCCCGAGGTCGAGGACATCATCTCCGCTACCGACTTCATTGAACTGTCCGATGGCGCCCAGGTGATCTTCACCTAGGCGATCTCGAGCTCGGTTCCGCCGAACACGCAACCCGCCCCTAGGGCGATCCCGCACAAACTTGCGTCCCGAGACGCAAGGCAGGATGATGACGGGGCCTCAATGAGGCCCCGTCTCTTGTATCACCATCGGAGTAAACATGGCTGACTACGTATTCTCGACAACAACCGCCGGGCCCATCGCCGACGCAAAGGAACGCGTCGTCGCCGCGCTTGCCACCGAGGGGTTTGGGGTCCTCACCGAGATCGATGTCTCGGCGACGATGAAGGCAAAACTCGATGTCGATGTTGATCCATATCTGATTCTCGGCGCATGCAACCCGCCGTTGGCCCACCGAGCCATCACCGCTGAACCAAGCATCGGGGCACTCCTCCCCTGCAATGTCGTGTTGCGCCAGTCTGAAGGCGCAGTTGTGGTGGACTTCATGGATCCAGCATCAGTGCTCACCTTGGTTGATCGTGACGGTGTCGCCGAAATCGCTGCCGAGGTTCGCACCAGGCTCGACCGAGTCCGCTCCCTGGTCTCGGGCTAGAACGATCGGTGGTTTGGGGGTACGCTCTCCTCGAGTCAGGCGGACGGCCGCGACCGGAGCAATCCGGCCGAGGAAAGTCCGGACTCCGCAGGGCATGGTGCTGGGTAACACCCAGGCGGGGCAACCCGATGGAACAGTGCAACAGAAAGCAGACCGCCTGTGCGAACCCTATCGGGTTCGTTGGCGGAACCTTCGGTTCCGCTGCGAGCCTTGTAGTTAGTGCAGGTAAGGGTGAAACGGTGGTGTAAGAGACCACCAGCGTCTCGGGTGACCGGGGCGGCTAGGTAAACCCCTCCAGGAGCAAGGTCAAGCAGGGAGAGAGCTGCCCGCTCGCTAACCCCAGGTAGACCGCACGAGCCTTGTCAGTAATGCATGGCCCAGATAGATGGTCGTCGCCGGTCTCTTGACCGGTACAGAATCCGGCTTACAACCTGACTCGCAAAAGGAGCCCCCACTCGGGGGCTCCTTTCACATCTCCACCCACTTGATTTCAAGACGGGTTATTCATCACCCCAACCGCTCACCACGGCGTATGCACCCGATGAAGCTGTTCCCTCATCGGAGTGATGTTGGAACATGGCCAAAAACGCAGCGCGCGGATTGTGACCGTTCGACAGGGGTTCGAGGGTGATACCGAGCCGGAATTCTGCGCCGGACGGGTGTACAACACGGACAATAACCTCTTCCAGGTCTTCGTCCTCTTTTTCGATGGCCACACGCCATCGATCCATGTCTGCGGGGTGACACATCGCGACCAAGGGGACCCCGATCACCTCCGCCAAAGGAAGACCGAGCATGTCGGCCGCATCCTCTTCCGCAAAAACAACTGCGCCTTCGTTGTCGAGGATGGCAACAGCCGTCGGGCCCTCAGCAGTGTCACCGGTCGCGGCCGGCGTCGGTTGGGGATCTGGTGACTGACCGGGCGCCACTCGGTTCTCAGCATGATGGCGTTGGATGGCGAGCTGGACCGACCTGGCGAGAGCATCGGCAGTCACGGTGCCCTTGACCAGATAGTCCTGGGCACCGCGACGAACCGCCCGTAGAGCCAGGTGGTCGTCCTTGTGAGCGCTCAGCACGACGATCGGCACGTGTGCTGCATGCAGCAATAGCGCATCAACGGCTTCGAGACCGTCGGCATCGGGAAGCACCAAGTCGAGCAGAACACAATCGGGGGCAGACTCGACGATGGCGTCAAGTGCTGACTCAAGCCGTTTCACATGACGAACTGGGGCTTCATCACCCCATGCCTCGCTGAGCATCGTCAACACGAGGCGGGCGTGAAGAGTGTTGTCTTCGACCACCAGAAGATCTGGTGGACCACCGCTCGTCTGTTCTTGTTCCATCGCGAAAGCCTCCGGGAGTTTTGCGCCTCTCAAGGATTCGGCTGATCTTGCCCGATCCTTGAGCAATAGTCACTGTATTCCCGACGAACAGAAATATCGACACGAGACGCGAGCTACCTGGGTTCTTGCCATATGTAGCCGGGACCCTGAAGGAATGCGTTGTCACTCGGGTGCGTCGACGAACTCCCCCGCGGTAACCAGGCGATACATAACCCAGCCGATGGCAGCACCCAACATGGGTCCAACGATGTAGACCCAAATGTCGGCGTACTCGTTGCCGATGATCGCCGAGCCAAGCGTACGCCCTGGATTGACCGACGCTCCGGTCAAATGTGCGGACGCCAGGTGGATTCCGACCAGTGTCAACGAAATCGCGGCAAACACCGTGCCTTGGTACTGCTGGCTTTTGGTGACCGCAAGAATCACCCCAACAAACACTGCCGTGAGAATGATCTCAAGCAGTAGGGCGCTGCCAACATCGATGCTGGCGACCGTCGCCGTCCCGGCAACTGCATCCTGATCCGAGGCCAGCAGCAAACCGAGACCGGCCACCACAAACCCGGCCAGCTGAGCCACCCAGTACTTAACCATCGTGGTCGAGTCGATCCGCTTGTCAAGGTACGCACCGAGACTCACCGCCGGGTTGAAATGCCCTCCGGATACTTCACCGAACGCATACAGGCCTGCGAGTAGCGCCAATCCGAACCCGAACGCAATGACGATGAGGTCACCACCGCTCGACAGAATGCTCAATCCACCAAGAAACAGGAGCACAAACGCGCCAAGGAACTCGGCGAGCAGAGCTCTCATACCCTTATCCATCTCCCACTCCTTCTCTATGAGCCACACGTTAGACCCAAGAACCCCCCTTTTGGTTTCGCAATTGATCGTGTTCGGGAGGCCTAATCTGACCGTCCGATCGAAAGGAACGCTGTGACCCGATTCGCCTACTTCTGTGGACATGAGCAATGGCAGCCCGAGGTTCTGGTGGAGCACGCAGTGCTCGCCGAACAGGCCGGCTTCGACTTCCTCGTCGTTTCGGAGCACTTCCATCCCTGGGTAGATGACACCTCCGCATCGGGATACGCTTTCTCAACCATTGGCGCGATGGCACAGGCAACCGAGCGTGTCGAGATCTCGACAGGCGTGACCACACCGCTCTTTCGCTACCACCCTGCGGTAGTCGCCCAGGCTGCGGCCACCCTCGACCGCTTGTCCGGTGGTCGCTTCCACCTTGGAGTCGGTACCGGCGAAAACCTGAACGAGGGCCCGCTCGGTCTCCCCTTCCCCAAATATGCCGAGAGGGCTGCGCGTATGGGCGAAGCCCTGCAAATCATGCGACGCTTGCTTGACGGCGAGAAACTCGACTTCGCCGGCGACTACTACAAGACAGATCACGCCAAGCTGTACAGTCCACCTGTTGGTCGAGTTCCAATCTGGCTGGCCGCCGGTGGCCCGAAGTCCGCCGCTCTGGCTGCCCGACTCGCCGACGGAATCATCACCAGTGTCAAGCAGCCGGAGGTCACAGTGGAGCGTGTGACCGGTCCTGCAGGAGCCGCCGCGGCCGACGCCGGCCGCAGACCGCTGCCGGTTATGGCGTCACGCTGGTCGATACGGGCTGAGAACCAGGATGAGGCGTGGGAGGCGCTTTCCGCTTGGCGGGGCCTGCGTGCTCCCGGTCGTCTCGAGGCGGTTGACCCTGCGGTACTGCGCAAGCGGGCCGACTCCATGGACCGCGATGAGATTCTGTCGATGTACTCGCTGGTCTCGGAGGCTACCGACTACGTCGAGGTGTACCGGCCGCTGATCACGGAACTCAACGCCGACGTTGTCACGATCCAAACGACAACCCTCGACCAGCCGGGCACAATCAAGATGCTGGGCGATGAAGTACTCCCGGCGTTGCGGGCGCTGAGCGATAGTTAGCCCTCAACAAGCTGACGCATGAACTCGTTGCCAAAGACAAGGTCTGAATTCGACTCGTCCAGAACTATCGCCGCATCGAGCGCCGGGATAACGACGGTGCGGTAGGCATCTGCTATCGGTATGGCGTTGTCGCCGGACAACGCGCTCTCGAGGTAGTCGCTGAGTTGATCGACCAAAGCTGGCCCAACCGTCGCCGCATGGTCCACGCGCCAGCCTGATTCGGACCGCCGCAAGACAACCAGACCCGTTGTGTCGTCGAGCGAAACCGCAACGCTCGTGTAGTCGGGCTTCCCCGTGATCGGCATTTCCTCGCCAACCACAAGACTCTCGAGCGTTCCCCCGCGGATGGATGCGAAATCGTCACGGAAGGTGGTCCAGTAGCCGGTGGCGAGATCCTCTGTGAAACCCCCGTTCAACAGACCGACAAGCTCGTTGGAACTGATGCTGTTTTCGACACCCGCCACGACGGCTAGTCCAGTCGGCTCGACAAGATCGGCGACTGCTTCCACATCTCCGGCCATGACCGCTTCGAGCCATAGGCTGGTCACAGTCGCCGGTTCCAGGAGGGGTGCGGTGACCGTTGGCTCGGAAGGATCGCTCGAACAGGCCGCGGCCAGCAGAGCCAAGATAACGATGAGTGAGGTTTTCACCCCCGCAGGCTACCGCCCGAAACGCGCTACCTGGCCCGTCGCCCTACACTCGCCTGATGCCCGTCTCGACCACTCGTGCCATCCTCCTCGGCGTTCTTGCCGGTCTCGTTGGCGGGGTCTTTGGAGTCGGTGGTGGCGTGATTGTGGTCCCCGGCCTCGTCCTCTGGCTCGGCTTCAGCCAGCACAAAGCTTCAGGGACCTCGGTGGCAACGATCATCGCCTCCGCCGGTGCGGCTCTGCTTGCGTTTGCACTCGATGGGTCTGTGGATTGGCAGGGCGCAGCCTTGATCACAATCGGAGCCGTCGTTGGCGCAGCAATCGGGACTCGCATCATGCACCGCATTCCCGCGCGAGTTCTGAGCCGAGCCTTTTCCGTGCTGTTGATCGTTGCCGCCGTCCGGATGGCGATCACATGATCGAGGTAGCCGGTTTCGTGTTGCTGGGGCTGATCACCGGCGTTATTGCCTCGACGCTCGGCGTCGGTGGCGGCATCATCTTTGTTCCGGCGCTTGTTGTCTTCTTCAGCTTCGAGCAACATCTGGCTCAGGGCACTTCGCTCGCAGTAATCGTGCCAACTGTGATCGTCGGCACCTGGCTTCATGCCAAGAGGGAAAGAGTCGACACGAAAGTCGCGGTGCTCGTCGGCACCGGTGGTGTCGTCGGAGGTCTCGTCGGCTCCCAACTAGCGCTAGGGCTCGATCCCGACTTGCTGCGCCGGCTGTTCGCCGCGTTGCTGGTTCTCATGGCGTTGCGAATGCTCACCAGCTGACATCGCCATCGATCGGCGCATCCACCCGACCCGTCCGCAGGAACTCCCTGCGGTTGGCCGGATCGCGGAGGCGGGCGGCCGACCACAGATAGGCGAGGTAGGTAAAGCCGGCGGCTTCCGTCACCCAGACCTTCCAGTCGGTGAGGATGGACGAGACATACGATCCGGCTGTCTCCGGGCCGGCCGGGGTGAAGCCGCTACCGAGTAGCGGCCACCACAATGTCTCCGGGTCAAGCCACATCGCGTCGAGCAAGATGTGGAACAGCAGACCAATGGCGAGAGGCATCCACATCCTGCGAGGTCGCCCCCGCCGGGTGGTGAGGACGACGCCGACCATCACGACTGCGGCTAAGACCAACCCGTGGGTGAATAGCCGCACGCCCCCGAAGGCGTCATAGAAGGCAAGGCCGATGGGGGTATCGATCAGATCCGGGAGCAGCGCCCCCAGAAGCAGCATCCTGAGATCCATACGATCATCACGGAATGAGTACCGAGCGATCGCAATGGTCGCTCCGGCGTGCCAGAAGAGCATGCCGGTCTCAGATAACCAGAATGCGCCTGCAGTGGATGCACCGTGGCGGATCGGTGCGCTTGGCGTCGAGAACTTCGGCAGCGGTCAGCTTGAGATGGCAGCCTCCGCACATGCCGTCGGTCAAGGCACCAACGGCCACTCCCTCTTTCGTGTTCCGCAGTTGGTCATAGAGGTCAAGTAGGCCCTCATCAACCTGGGCAACCATCTCGGTTTTCCGAGATTCCTTTGCGGCCAGCTGGGCGTCGATCCCCCGCCATGCTTCCTTGATGACGCCGCCAACTTGGGCAACGGCTGCGGTGGCTTCTTCGAGGCGACCTTTTAGGTCGGTGACGGCAGCCTCCTGAATCTCGCGGCTCTCCATCAGTTCCAGAACACGCGTTTCGGCTTCACCGCGCTGACGAGTCAGCATCTCGACTTCTCGGCGCAGGTAGTCGGCATCGCGGGCGCTCATCCCACCTGCATAGAGCCGATTCTGCTCTGCATCGAGGCGACCGACATTGATTTCGAGTTCGCCTTCAGTCTTGTCGAGCTCGAGCGAGGTGTCCCGCAGCACCTGCTCGGCGTCGGCAAGCTCGCCAGTTAGTCCTTCATGATGACCATGGGCCTTGCGGTACTCCTCCAACTCCGGCAGAGACTGCCGCTCATGGAGCAAGCGGTCGATCTGAAGATCGACTTCTTGCAGGTCGAGCAGGTCGGCGAGACTCCGCAACTCCTCCATGGCTACCGTTCCTTCCAGGGATCACTATCAACGTCTGTCATATCGATGGTGGCACCGACTAAATCTGCGACAGCAGAGTACAACGCCTTGACCCCCGGCCGTTCGGTTGCGGCGTGACCGGGGTCGATGACCGCCATGCCCCTGGCAACCGCATCCCGCGCTTGGTGATGGTTGATGTCGCCGGTAACGATGGCATCCGCGGCAACCGAACCCACGAAGGACCCTCCAGAGCCCGGCACAACGGCCACAGTCCGGACAGACGAGTCACCGGCGACACGCACGACACCACCAAGTCGATCACGCACCAGATCGGCGAAGGTACTGGCGTCGGTTGGTTCCGCCAGCACGCCCACTCGACCGATGAACCCTGCGTTCGACTTGGCCTCGTACACGTCATAGGCAGGCTCCTCGTACGGGTGGGTACGTACCAGTGCGGCGACGACGGCGCCAACGCAGCGGGATGGCGCCACCATCTCCACTCTCGTTTCTGGAATGCGGTTGGACTCACCGACTGACCCAATTGCAGGCGTGGCAGTCTCATCCGGATCGAAAGCGCCAACACCGGACGTGCGAAAAGAGCAACCCGAGTATGCGCCAATTCGGCCCGCCCCAGCTGCCGCCATGGCCGCAGTGAGCGTCTCAACGGCCTCCGCAGGCGTAAAAGTGACAATCTTCACTGCATCCTCGGCCCAGGCCGGCCCAAACCCGGTGGTTTCGCCTACGCCAAGAGCCGCGGCAAGCGAATCCGCAGTTCCGCCCTGAGCCATGTCGAATGCAGTGTGCACGACAACCACCGCGACCCCGTTGGCGATCAGACGGAATGCTCGCCCCGCCGGGCTGGAACCAGCGACAAGACGTGTTGTCGGGCGAAACAGCAGCGGGTGGTAGACAACTGCCAGATCGACAGCCTCGCCGACCAATTGGTCGGCGACAATCGGGGTCACCTCGTGGCACACCGCAACCCGCTTTGCCGTTGCCCCCGGATCGCCGAGTTGCAGACCAACAGGGTCCCAATCCGCTGCTTTCGTCAAACGGAATGCTGATTCGAGTTGAGCAGCAATATCGCCAACAGTCTTCGTCATGCTAGTGATGCTACCGCCCGGCGACCGGAGTCCAGTTGGCGGGGGAATCAGCGTGCGGCGCCTGCCGGCCTACGGCCGAGACGCTTCACTACCCGAGCAACCCCGGACTCGACTGTTGTCCCCCCGAAGCCACGCTTGAGCAGCACTCGCTCGATCGCATGATTGTCAGACAGATAGAGCGCTTCGAATTCCTCGATGCCTCGCTCCAGCCCGGCGATTTCGAGGACATCGAACATCGCGGTCGCCAATCCGAGCGACCGCCACTCAGGCTTGACCGCGACCGCAACCTCGGCAAGCCCCTTCCCGGCGGGCTCGAACCTGGCTATTGCGATCCCCTCGCCATTGTGGAAAGCGGCGATCGCAAACCTGGTTTCGTAGTCAAGCTCGGTCAAATAGCGAAGTCTCTTGCGGTCAAGCCGCATCGCAGCATTGAAGAACCGTTGGTAGAGCGTGTCGGTGTCAGCGGCGCTCGCCTCGTGTGCGAGTAGCGGTGCGTCGCCGGGCACGACAGGACGAATATGAGCTACGCGCCCATCGCAAAGTGTGACCTGCCGCTCGTAGTCGTAGGGATAACCGGCCGGCAGACCTGAGTGTGGTTGCAGTGGTGTGATCATTCTGGCCTCTAGCACCATTGTAAGCATTGTGCTTGCAATTGCAAGCACTGTCGCTCTTCAACAGAACAGTCGGCAGATAGAGTCCCTCAGTAAGCCTCAGGGACGAATGTTTGGTCCGACATGGGCGGCCTCACATACCCCTCGTTCTCCTGCCGGGGCGGCAGCTCGATCGGTCGTGGGGTGAGATCGTCGTAGGGGATGACGCTGAGGAAGTGGCTGATACAGTTGAGTCGAGCTCGCTTTTTGTCGTCGGCGTTAACCGCATACCAGGGAGCCTGCTTGATGTCGGTGTGGGCGAACATGATGTCCTTGGCCCTGGAGTATTCCACCCAGCGGCTGCGCGACTCGAGATCCATAGGACTCAACTTCCAACGCTTACGGGGGTCCTTGATCCGGGAGCGGAAACGCCGCTCCTGCTCCTCGTCGCTCACGGAGAACCAATACTTGACGAGAATGATGCCGCTACGTACCAACATCCGCTCGAACTCCGGGGCGGTGCGCAAGAACTCTTGGTATTGCTGCTCCGTACAAAACCCCATCACGGGCTCAACCAGGGCACGGTTGTACCAACTGCGATCGAACAGGACAATCTCACCAGCCGCGGGGAGATGTGCGGAGTACCGCTGGAACCACCATTGCGTCTTCTCTCGCTCCGTTGCGGTACCGAGGGCTGCCACCCGAGCAACGCGTGGATTGAGCCGCTCCGTGATCCGCTTGATCACACCGCCCTTGCCGGCAGCATCACGACCCTCAAAGATCACGACGACTCGCAACCCTTCGCTCTTGACCCACTCCTGGAGCTTCACGAGCTCCATCTGAAGCCGCTCCAGTTCCTTCTCGTAGAACTTCTTGTCCAGCTTCTTGCCAACCTGCTCCTCGACCTTTGATTCAGGATGAAGAACGGAGTCGAGAATCGACGATCGAGTGCTGACTTCCACGGGTTCGGTCAGAGAATGCACAGGGGCACTGACCTCAGCCTCGGATTCGGCCTCAGCGCCCTCGGCTAATTGCGTTCCTTCGGCCAACTCGTCGACGTGATCGGACATGGGTTCTCCCGGTTGTGACCCGCTCAGGATACCGAAACTAGACGTCGGAACGCCAAATTCATCAATCGGCGACAGAACTTGCCAATGATCAGGCAACTCGCACTGATACTTCCCACAACAAAAACCCAAAAAAGAAGTAAACCAAGACGACCCCCGCGGCGAGTAACTACTCAGAGTGGCAATCACGCTACATAGCCTTCGAGATGGAGATCAGATATGAGACGACGCGAGATACTCGTCTTTGTTGCAGCTTTTGCGGTTGTACTGCTTGGTGGTGCAGCCCTAGCCCAGGTCGGCACCTTTGCGAGTTCACCGGATTCCGATGCCGCGACCCTCAGTGCAGCAGCGACCGATGAGAAGCCGGCAGAAACTGTGGCACCTGCGATAGAAGAAGATACGAAACCGACTACCAACCCAGTCGACGTCGTATCGGAGAAGCTGACAGAGCAGGACGAAAAGGAACCGGCGGATCCTCCCAAGGACGAGGAGCCACCGGCAGACCCTCCGAAGGACGAGGAGCCACCGGCGGATGACGACACCACCCCCCCGCCCCTTGCCATCTTGTTCCCGGAAAACGAACAGCACTTTGACGAGAAACTGGTCGCCTTTGAGGGCGAAACCGAACCTGGAGCCAGGGTGCTAGCCGGCCGTTACGAAGCCGACGTGGACAAGGAAGGCAACTGGCGTATCGTTCTCATCCTCAATCCGGGTGGCAACGTTGTCACCTTCAAGGCCAAGGACGCCGCAGGCAATATGACCGAGAAGTCGATCAAAGTCTTCCTCGACGCCGAAGAGCCAACCGAAAAGGAATTCAGCGCCCACCAGAAATGGGAAGTTGTCGACGGTCATCCCGCCGAGAACAAGTACTACGGCACCGGCACACCGGGAACCACCGTCTGGGTCGGATCCGAATATGGCGACGGTTCCGTCAAGATCGGCGAGAACGGCGAATGGAAGTTGTACGTCAAGTTTGCAGACGCACCGTGCAACAAGACGTTCACAGTCGTAGTCGAGAACGAAACGAACCGCCGCGAATTCCGGATGAAGTACGCCTGCGCCAGCCACGAATTCAGCGCAACTCAGAAGTACGGTGAGAACACCGATCCTTGGACCAAGTTCTACGGTACCGGCAACCCCGGTGACACGATTTGGGTCGGGTCCGAGTTTGGCACCGTCGAGACTGTGGTCGAAAGCAACGGCGAATGGTTGGCCAAACTCCACTTCAACGACAACCTGCCCGCCAACAAGGAAATCGGGATTGTCATCGAATCCTCCAGTGGCGATCGGGCAACGTTCGGCTTCTACTGGATCGTCAAGGACCACGAAGAGGTCGAGTTCACCGCCAACCAGAAGTATGGCTCCTGCGGGGAGGCGGTCCCCTACGACAAATTCTGGGGTACTGCAGCTCCTGGTGCGACGATCTGGGTCGAGTCACCGTACGGCGGCGGAACCACTACGGCCGACAGTGCGGGCAAGTGGCAGATCACAGTTCAGTTCCCAGAAGCTCCCGTTGGCGAGGCCTTCACCGCAGTGATCGAGTCGTCCGACGATGGACGGGCAACATTCAGCTTCATCAGAACTGGAGAAGACCACTAGTTCCTCGAGACAGCGTGATTCCTTCAGGGGGCGTCGGCAACGGCGCCCCCTGAGCTTGTTCACAGAATCTTTGCTTGCAAGGCACCGTCAGTCTGGGAGTATTGCACCCGAATCGGAACACCTCGGCGCGGTAGTGCGTTGAAGGTATCCAATACCTGAGGGGACAGAGCATGTGGTTCCAGAAATCCAAGATGCCAGAAGCAGACAACGCCCTTGAGGGCCGTGACACGCCAATCGCCGTAGGCGGCACGCACTTCGTCAACGGCAACACCATCGTTGCCCCGTTTGTGGAGGGCATCGAACTGGCGTACTTCGCAATGGGCTGTTTCTGGGGCGCGGAGCGCATCTTCTGGCAGATGCCAGGGGTCTACTCGACTGCGGTCGGCTACGCAGGTGGCCACACGCCGAACGCAACCTATGAAGAAGTGTGCTCCGGCCGTACCGGCCACACCGAAATCGTGCTCGTTGCCTTCGATCCGGGTCAGGTCTCGTATGGCACCCTTCTGCAAGCCTTCTGGGAGGGTCACGATCCCACCCAAGGGATGCGCCAAGGCAACGACGTTGGCACGCAATACCGATCAGCGATCTACACCACAAGCGACGCACAGCTCGCCGAAGCGACCGCCAGCAGAGACGCCTATCAGACCAGCCTGAGCGCAGCGGGCTACGGACCGATCACAAGCGAGATCGATGTTGCGCCGATGTTCTACTACGCCGAGCAGTACCACCAGCAGTACTTGGCCAAGAATCCGAACGGCTATTGCGGCATCGGCGGGACCGGTGTTTCGTGCCCGATCGGCCTGGCCACATAGCCCACCCGCTCCGCTAACCCTGCCGTCACCGCTGCCGACTGGATCTAGAAGCACTGTTGAGTTCGTCGGCGCTGAAAGGAAGCGATGGCAGAGGCAATTGCGCCTACCCATTCTGATGCTGACGGTCGCGCCCCTGCAGAGTCGCTGGCGCGTCAGGCGGCGCTGCTCGCCGACGATGCGCTCATGACCAGCGTGGCCGACAGCGCCCAGACCTACATTGCCATTCTCAACCAGCAACGTCAGATTGTGTTTGCGAATCGCACCCTGCTCGAGGCGTTCGATCACGACACTGGCCAGGCAACGGGAAAACGGATGGGAGACCTACTCGAATGTCAGAACGCAAACACCAACACTGCAGGTTGTGGAAGCACCCCGTTTTGCACCGCGTGCGGTGCCGACACCTCGATTCGCGCCTCTCGAACCGGTGGCGCCCAAGAGCAGGAATGCCGAATCACCCGGAAGGATGGCGATCCGATTGAGTTGCGTGTCTCCGCAACATCGTTTGACATCCAGGGGGAGGATTTCATCCTCTTCACTGGAGTCGATGTTGGAGACACCAAACGTAGGGAGACCCTCGAACGAATCTTCTTCCACGACATCATGAACACCGCAACGGGCATGCGGGGCCTGTCTGCCATGGCCAAGACCGCACCTGCCGAGGACAAGGATGAGATGCTCGAACTGCTGGAAGCCACCTCGGATCATCTGATCGACGAGATCTCGGCGCAACGGGAACTGCTCGCCGCCGAATCCGACGAACTCGTCGCTCGGCCCCAATCCGTCAACTCGCGACAATGGCTTCTCGACATCGCCGGCATCTACTCGTCCCACGATGTTGGTACCGGCAAGGTGATCACCATCGCCGCCGACAGCGACGAGATCACCTTCATCTCAGATCCCGTTCTCCTGGGGCGGGTGGTCGGCAATCTTGTCAAGAACGCGCTCGAAGCCACCGCCCCTGGCGGGGTCGTTGCGATCGCATGCTCCAAGTTGGGATCTCGAATCGGGTTCTCGGTCCACAACAGCGGCAAGATTCCACACCGCAACCAGCTGCAGATCTTCCAGCGATCGTTCACAACCAAAGGAGTCGGTAGAGGTCTCGGAACCTACGGTTCCCGTCTGCTGACGGAGCGATACCTGGGCGGCGATATCGCCTTTGAGAGCAACGACGAGGACGGGACCACCTTCACGGTGAGCTACCCGTGCGTCCCAGTCGAGGACTCATCGGAATAGCCGCGGTCTCGCGGTCAGTTCCGATCGGTAGAGTCTGCTTGGTTGTCAACAATCTGGAGCGGAGCGATGGCGGATAACGGCAAGGGCAAGGAAGAGACGAGCGAGGCCGAAGACGAGAAGGCCCAAGAAGCTCCCCCTGCCCACCACGAGGAGATCTCGACCGAGACGACCCACACCGTGTCCATCGCGGGCAAGGCGGTCGAATACACCGCAACGGCGGGGCGGGTGATCCTCACAGAGGAGGAAGGCAAGAAGAAGGCGTCGTTCTTCTTCGTCTCCTACACACGCAACAAGGTCAAGGACACCTCAAAGCGACCGATCGCATTTGCGTTCAACGGAGGGCCTGGCTCGTCATCTGTGTGGCTCCATCTCGGTGCGTTGGGACCGCGCCGCGTCCACCTCGACGACAACGGCATGCCATACCCCCCTCCGGGGCGACTCGTCGATAATGAGCACTCCCTTCTCGATGTCACCGACCTTGTGTTCATCGACCCGGTCGGTACCGGATTCTCCCGAGCCATTCCCAACGAGAAGGCAAAGAAGTTCCACCACTTCAAGAAGGACATCGAGGCGGTGGGCGAGTTCATCCGCGTCTATCTAACCCGTCATCAACGCTGGGGATCGCCCAAATTCCTCGCAGGCGAGTCCTATGGAACAACCCGGTCAGCCGGCCTGGCAGGCCATCTCTATACGCGCCATGGGATCACGTTCAATGGCTTGTTACTGATTTCGTCGATCCTCAACTTCCAGACCGCTGGCTTTGACGGAACCACGGGTACCTTCCGCCGCGGCAATGACCTCCCCTATTTGGTCTTCCTCCCGACCTATGCAGCCACCGCCTGGTACCACGGGAAGCTGGCAGCCAAGGACCAGAAACGACCGTTGCGGGAACTGCTGGACGAAGTCGAGCAGTTTGCGTCAAACGAGTACGCACTGGCTTTGTTCCAGGGCAGCAGCCTTCCCGAGGACAAGTTCAAGAGGATCGCAAAGAAGGTTGCCCGGTACACAGGGCTCTCCGAGCGGTACGTCTCTCGATACGACCTACGTATCGAGATCCTTCGATTCTGCAAAGAGCTGCTGCGCGAGGAAGGTCGCACCGTTGGCCGCATTGACGCTCGCTACACCGGTATCGACAGATTCAAAGATGGCGATTCCTTCGAGGCCGACCCCAGCATGGACGCCACCATGGGTGCATACACCTCGGCGCTCAACGCCTATATGCGCGATGAACTCGAGTACGAGAGTGACCTGCCCTACGAGATCCTCTCGGCTGAGACGTGGCAGAACTGGGACTACGAGGACTTCAAGAACGCCTACGTCGATGTGTCAGAAACGCTGCGCAGCACCATCACCAGGACCAAGTTCATGAAGGTGTTTGTGGCAAACGGGTACCTGGATCTGGCAACGCCGTACTACGCCACCGAGTTCACGTTTAATCACCTCGGACTCGACGAGAGCCTGCGCGACAATGTCACGATGGAGTACTACGACGCCGGCCACATGATGTATGTCCACATCCCGTCTCTTGAGAAATTGGCGGACGACATGAGGACTTTTGTAGACAATGCATCTTGAGCTAGATCGGGCCCAGACTTGGGACCCGATCGCTATGTTTAGGCCGCAGGGCGAGATGAGGTGGAGGGCAATCCGCAGTGAGTAGCGAGACCTACGACGCAAGTCGTGGAGCAGATCGACGAGAACAACGCACTCCGCTCTACTTCCCCGAGCGACGTGCGGGCTTCGAGCGACGCAATCGTGCAGGGTGGCGCGGGACGTATCAGGAGAGCCTCCGAACCTACCGCGACAACCCGTCGACCTTCATGCTGGTTCTGGCAACGATCGTCGTGTTCAACTACATCGACTATCAGTTGACGGTCCGCATCCTTGGTGCCGGTGGTGTCGAGCTGAACCCTTTGATGGCAAGACTCTTCGCCCTCAGTCCAATCGCGGCGGTCACTGCCAAGCTAGGAGCGGTGGGCGTGTCGATGCTCATTCTGTTGTCATTGCGACAATATCGCAGAACATTGGAAGCTTCACTGCTTTTGCTTGTCGCGTACACCGCCCTCATGTTCTACCACGCCGGCTTGGCCATCCAGCCTCTCAGCTAGAGGGTGCCGAACCCGCATCAGGGTTTACCCCCGAGCCGATCCGACGGCCTCAGGGTTGGTTGAGGGAGACACCCAATATCGCCCCGATCCTGGATTGGGCACGATGGTGTCATGGAAACAACACACACCACCCAAGAACCAATCATCAAGCGCCTCCAACGTCCCGACGAGGGTCGAGTCCTCGGCGGGGTGGCGGCTGCGCTAGCCAACCACACCAAGGCATCCGCCGGTCTGATCCGGCTCGGCTTTCTCATCACCGCTCTGTTCGGTGGTTTCGGGGTCGTGCTCTACGCAGCGGCCTGGGCACTCATACCGGGCCAGGGTGAAACTGAATCCGCCGCCGAGCTGTGGCTACGGAACCTGACGACGCCCGGCAAACGAGCTGGAGCCTTCTTCATCGGCCTGGCCGCCCTTGTCATCCTGGCCGGAGCTGCTCCAGCCACGGTGCTAGCTGCAATCGCCCTGCTTGCGGCAGCTGCCTTGCTGTCGTCCGAACGATCCCCTTTCCCTGGCTCTACCACCGCCGTCGCCGTTAACCCGGCCGGCGAAGAAACGGAATAGAAAATGCGTATCACCAAACTTGTCGCAGCCGTCATCGGTGTGCCGATGATCATCGGAAGCTTTGCACTCGCCGTCGGTGGCGGGATTGCGCTGGCGGTCCCCGATGACGATGGCTGGATATCCACCGGACCGGTACGGATGAGAACCGATGCTGCAGCCCTAGTCGGCGAAGACATCGAAATCGACTTTGGGGAGCACTTCACCGACGGACGAACCTTCATTGGATGGGAAGCTATCCCCGCCCGTCTCGAGATCGACAGCCGCAACGACAAGAGCGTGTTTGTGGGCATCGCGACTCAGGATGACGCCAGGGCATATCTGCAGGGTGTCGCCGTTGACAGAGTCGTCTCCTTCGACAACCACCCCGAGCTAAGGCATGTCGACGGAGCATTCGTTGCCTCGCCACCCGCCTCCCACGACATCTGGGTTGCGTCGAGCGTTGACGGAAGGCTCGATTGGGATGTCGCCGGTGGTGATTGGGCGATCGTCGCCTTGAACGCCGATGGCTCGCCCGGTGTTGATGTTTCGCTGAACGGGTCGGCACGTGTGCCGTTTCTAGGAGCAATTGGCATCGTCCTGATTGCCGTCGGGTTGGTTGGGATGACCACCGGCGGCTTCCTCATCTACTACGGAGTTCGTCAGGTGCGGGTACCCGTTGCTCCAGTGACACCTCCGGTGCCGGAGTCGCCGATCACCGGCTAGCTGTGCTCCCCCAGATGCACGGGCGGGTCATCGGACTCGTCCGTGCTCTGCGTTTCGTCGCCAGCGCTGGGCACCACAACGACTGCGTTGCCCCGAACCTCGACAACGCGGACTTCTGTCCCCGTCGCAATATGGGTGGAAACTGTTAGCGCTCTCCAAGACTCAGTCTCGATACGGACCCGACCGGCCACCGCCTGACTGATGTCCGAGGTCACCACACCAATCGCATCGGTGTACCGACTCCCCCCGGCCCGAACGATGTTTGTGTCGTGGCCCGATGCATTCGCAAGCCGACGCAATAACACCAACGATGCAAGAGAAATCAGAGCGAAGACGGCAAGGGACCACACCATGTCCACACCAACCGCAACGAGTACCGCGGCCACGATTGCACCAATGGTGAAGGGCAACAGGTACATCGTGCCGGATACCATCTCGCCGATCCCCGCCATCGTCCCGATGGCCAGCCAAAGCACAAGCCCAATGTCGATCGCGTCAAGCATTCCTGAAGCGTACCGAGGCTGAAGACAGCCACCAAGCCGATCTCTGGTCTTGCGGTGGATTCGGACGCAAGCCTGCGCATGGGCGCCGACGTTGGACGGCGCCGCCAGAACTGATCGGCGCCCTGACGTGCTTCGGGGGCCGGCGACGAGCCGGCCCCCGATCAGCGTGTCATCGATTGTCAGTCGTTGCGAGGAGCCAGATAGCGGCCCCAGTACTGCTTGGCGGTGTCGATACCGCCAACGCCAAACGCAATGGCGAAGGCCACACCCAGTGCCGCGGCGAAGATCTTGACGATGTCCTCAGCGAAGTGGATGTTGAGTAGATCCAACGCGGCTAGAACACCGGCTAGCAGAATCAATACGCGTGTCACTGTCGCCAGCCAGGGCACCTCGCGCCGTGTGGCAAATGGCTGAACAAGATCGGCAACGAAGTTGGCAATAGCTGCGGCGATCACGACCAATGCGGCGGCAACCACGATAAGCGGCAGCACTGCGATCAGACGTTCCAGCAGCTCTTCGATCGGCCGGATCTCCAGAACACGGAAGACCACCAGCCACAACACCAACATCAGGAACGCATAAGCGACCATTGTCAGCACAGCGGCCGCATTGGTGTCTGTCGGCTCCAGCGCCGACGTAATGCCGGCTTTGTCAAACACCGATTGGACCGGCGAGGTTTCGAGCAGTTTCTTGACCCAGCCAATCACCGTCTTGAGAATCCAGCGACCAACAACAAGCACCAGTAGTGCTACCAGGATCCTCGGGATCCACTCACCAAGGGTGGTTCCAACCGATGCAAACGCCGACTGTAGGCCGTCAACGAGATTGTCCCATGCTTCTGACATAAGGCCTTCCTTCCATCCTTCTCCGTACTCTTGGAACCCTACCTCGGCTGACGCTGGATTTTCAGAAGCAAGGGGTGGTCCGATGTCGAAGTGCGTCCCGGTTGATTGCATTGTCGCCGCTGCCTAGCCTGCCTCGATGTCCGTCAGGTGAGGATCTGCTTCGTGAATCAATCAACCCGCCCATCTCCGGCACGGCAACAGGGCGCAGTCCTCGCTGTGCTTGCCGCCGCGATGTTTGTCTATGTCATCGACACGACTCTGATGAACGTCTCGATCTCGGCACTGGTCGAGGATCTCGACACGACGGTTGGATCAGTTCAGACCGCGATCACGCTGTACACGTTGACGATGGCGTCATTCATGCTCACCGGTGGAAAGCTCGGCGACATCTGGGGCTCAAGAAGGGCATTCCAAATCGGGCTAGTCATCTACGGGATCGGCACCACGATCACTGCGCTCGCACCGACCATCGGGTTTGTGATGTTCGGATGGTCGATCCTCGAAGGGCTGGGCTCAGCGCTGATAGTGCCTGCCATCAACACCCTCGTTCGAGGAAACTTCGAAGGCTCAAAACGGGCGTCGGCATACGGGACCCTATTCGGTGTCGCCGCCGCCGGCGCAGCGTTCGGCCCGCTCATCGGCGGCTGGGTCACGACCGCGCTGAGTTGGCGGGTCGCATTTGCTGTCGAGGCACTCATCGTCCTCGCAGTGTTGCTTGCGGCGAGATTCCTGCAAGACGCACCGGCCATCGTCCCAAAACCAAAGCTCGATCTGGTCGGGGCCGGGCTATCGGTGGCAGGGCTCGGGGTGTTCGTTTTCGGCATCTTGCAGACCTCGACTCGGGGTTGGAACGACCCTCTCGTGATTTCGATGATTGCCGCCGGCATCGTGTTGATCGGTGCATTCGGGTTGTGGGTCAGAAACCGCGAGGCCGCCGACCAGCCGGCATTACTTCATCCCTCGATCTTCCGGCATCGCAGCGCATCAGCCGGACTACCGATCCTGGCTACCCAAACCTTCGCTCAAGCCGGTCTTCTGTTCTTGATCCCGCTGTTCACCCAGTCGGTCCTGGGATTTGATGCGCTCGAGACAGGGCTGACCCTTCTCCCGCTGTCAATCGGGGTACTGGCCACGTCCACGCTGACGCCGTCACTCGGTCAGAAAATCTATCCCAAGTACATCATTCAGGCAGGACTGGTATTGCTCTTCATCGGTGGTTTCATTCTGGCGACGTCGTTGGAGGGCGCAGCTGAAGGAAGCGACATGGCGCTCGGTCTGCTGGTGGGTGGTGCCGCCATCGGCTTGATCGCAGGCCAGTTACCAAACCTCATCCTCAGTGGGGTGGATGCAGATGAGGCCAGCGAAGCATCGGGACTGCAGGGAACATCCCAGAACCTCGGGATGGCGCTCGGCACTGCTGTCATCGGCACGGTGATACTCACCGTGGGCCTGTCGTCGATCAGTGATCGGGTGGGCGAGAGCGACGCGATTCCGGATCCGTTGCGGGTTGAGATCGAGACTGCGCTAGCCGGCGGACTCGATGCCGCCGATGTCGACAGAGTCGACCAGGCAATTGCTGCAACACCCGCTGATGTGCAGGCCGAGATCCAGACGATCTACCGCGATGCCACGCTGGACGGATTCCAGGGCGCCATCTTGGCGGGGGGCATGGTGGCGCTGTTTGGTGCAGTGCTCGCCTTTTGGTTGCCGAAGAAGAAACTCGAAAGCGAAAGCGTTGAGGAAACGTTGCAACAAACGGTCCGCAACCCCACGATCCCTGCGTTGCAGCTGGAGATGGATGATCTGGCAGAATCGAAGCGAGCATGACGCGGGCTGGTGCCCGGGTTAGGTTGGCGTCATGATTGTGTTGCTGGCAATGCTCAGAAGCTTTGCGATCACGCTCAGGAAGGGCCTTGCCGATCCCAAGTTCCGGGCGATGGCGTACCTGGTGGCCTTGTTGCTGCTGATCGGGACAGTCTTCTATACGACCTACGAGGATTGGACAGTGCTCGACTCCCTGTACTTCTCAGTCATCACGCTGACGACTGTCGGCTTTGGCGACCTGGCGCCCACAACAGCGCTAACGAGGAGCTTCACAATTCTCTACATCCTGATGGGTCTCGGCATCCTTTTCTCGTTCTTGTCATTGGTCGCCGGACACGCAGCGGAAGCCCGCATGGAACGGCAAGAGCATAAGAAGGATAAGAGCTAACCCGGAACGGGCGCCCAACATGCCGCGGCTCTGCGCTTATCGCGGCCATACGTAGGGCCGACCGAAACTGATCGACCCCATGCGGTCGCAGGTTCGGGTCTTGCTAGCTCTCGAACTTGAAGGAGACCGAGAGCCTCACTCGATACGCCTCGATCCGTCCGTCATCACCGATGGTGACGTCGAATTCCTTTACCTCTCCGATGCGCATATCGCGCAGCGAGCCCGATGCCTTCTCCACTGCAGCCGAGGCAGCGTCCTCCCACGAATCCGGGCTGGTGCCCACGATTTCGATGACCTTGTACACGGACACGTTGTCTCCTCACGTTTGCCAGCACTACCAGCCACTCTACGGTTTCGCAGGGCCTCCTACTAGTGGGCTCGGAGCAGAGTGTTCAACCCAACCCATCATCTTTCTCGGTCAGGCTCATCTCGCTAAGGAGTCGGTCGATGTCTGGGCCGATCATCGGTGCTCTGGACTTTCGGTTGCGGGGAGGTGCTTACGACCGGCCACCGAGACGTCTCGGAGGAGGGGCCAGACAAGACCGGCGACCGGTCGCAAGCAATTGGTCATGGCACGTACTCGAAGGACCCAACGTCACATGCCGCATCGCGAACGATGCCACGTTGGTCTACGACCGGACATGCGCCGTTGTCGGCTGAATCGATGGCCGGGCTGCCGGAGGCAAGCGCATGAGTGAACGTCGGCCCACCGTTGTCCGCAAGCGGACCGAGCAGCGCATCGGTTGACGATTGGTCGGTTGTCCCGTTCGGGTTACACGAGCCGTCGCTGATGACGTTGGAGCCGCCCGACGTAATCGTGGCTGCGCCGCCGCCCTCGATCGCACACGCAAACGCCCCTCCGAAGCCCTCCATCACGCTGTTGGTCAGTGTCATGTTGGCAGGGGCACCGAAGGTGGCCACGAGGATCCCCGAGGCTGTTCCCGCAGGTGCGATGTTGCCAGAGAACGTGGAGTTGGTAACCGTCAGCTGGCCGTCGGTGTGGAATATCCCACCGCCGTGCCATGCCGTCGATGTGTTCCCACTGAACGTGCTGTTGACGATGGTCGAGTCGCCGAGCGAACGGAGACCTCCGGCGACATCGGCACCGACGTTTCCGCTCACTGTGCTTCGGGTGATGTTGATCGTGCTGTTGAAGAACCCGTAGACACCACCGCCGGGCTGGCTAACGGTTGCGTTGCCGACCACCGAGCTGTCGGTGAGGTTCAGCGTTGCCCCGTCTCCGTTGTAGATGCCACCGCCGCCGAGATCAAAGTTTGGACCGGTGGCGCTTGTCTCGGTGTTGTCCCGCACGACCACTCGATCAAGGTTGAGCGTGCCGAAGTTGAGGACACCGCCGCCCTGGGGGGCGCCTGCGCCGTCGGCGATAACCAGGTCGTTCATACCGACAACCGCACCACCGTCGACCTGGAACACCCTCGAGGCGTTACCACCGCTGACCACGACGCCCGGCGCCGCCGAAGCGTCGACTGTGACAGACCTGCCGATGGTGAGTTGCCCTGACGTCAACGTCAGCGTGCCGCCCGCCAAGCCAGGATCGAAGGTGATCGCGCCATCGTCGGCGATCAACGAGAGTGCCTCACGCAGCGAACCGGGCCCGCTGTCATCGAGGTTGGTCACCACCAGATCAGTGGGTGGCGGGAATGGCGTGCGACGTACCAGATCGATCTGGTACGTGCCGGCCGCCGGGTACGGCAGCTCAAAGCCGTAACCCCAAACCTCATCGAGGCCGAGACCGTCGTCGGGTGCACCAGCCGGCTGCTCGTCGCTGCGGACGAAGTCAGCAATCGGGATCGACACCTGCTGCCAGCCGGCAACACTGTCGGTGAACGTGGTCTCGAACCGTTCCGCTGTATCCGGACCTTCGTAGACTCGCACGTAGTCCACCAGGTACTCCTGTGGGTACACGTTGGCTGGATCGGGCGTGCCTCCGAAGTTGCCGCCAATCGCAAAATTGAGCAACAGGAAGAACGGTTTCTCGAACACCCACGGACCGGGAACGTCAGCCGGTGCCACCTGGTGGTACTGGATACCATCGACGTACCAGGTGATCAGGTTCGGCTCCCACTCGACGGTGTAGGTGTGGTAGTCGTTGTAGACAGGTTCACCGAAGTCGTAGATGCCACCGATGCTGCCGCCACCGTTGTAGCCGGGACCGTGGACAGTACCGAAGATCTCGTTCGGGAGCCGACTTACGTACTCCATGAAGTCGATTTCGCCTGCGCCAGGCCACGGGTTGTAGGTGATGTCGGTGCCGAGGCTCCAGAAAGCCGGCCATAGGCCGTCCCCTCCCGAAGGAACTTGCAGCCGTGACTCGATGCGGCCGTAGGCGAACTCTGCCTTGTGCTGGGTGAGGAGACGGGCCGACTCGTAGGCACACGGCCCGTAGTAGCACTCACGCCCGGGATCGGCTTCGTCGAGGGTGATCACGAGGTTGCCGTCACCGTCGGTCGACGAGTTGTCTGGATCGTCGGTGTAGTACTGCAATTCCTCGTTGCCCCACCCGTTCTTACCATCGGGGGTTACGTCGCCGATCTCGTAGTTCCAATTGGCCGGATTCGGCGGAGCGCCCGCCGGACCGTCGAACTCATCGCTCCACGCCAGGGTCCAGCCCGACGGGCCAGGGTCGGGGGCGCGGTTGTCCTTCAGGTTGATCGTGATTTGCTCGCCACTCCCGGTTCCGTTGAACCAGAAATCGAGAGTTTCGGTCCCAGTCCAATCCTGGCCGAGGGCGAAGTCGTGACCGATCGAACCAAGCCCGACATCGTCCAGACGCTTGATGGCCTTGGTTGCTGCTTGCCATGCCTTTCGGTAGTGCGTCACCGCATGGGCGAAATTGTGACGCAGAACGTGATGCCGTGCCCGCGCAAGCTCCGTCTCTGCCCTGGCGATCTGGCCTGCATCGCCGCCGTTTTGGATGGCGACAGCTAGCGCCAGCGTCGCTAGCTCGGCATCAACATCGAGGAGCGCATCGATGGCGTCGTGAGCGGCAGCGTGCTCCGGCCCGTCCGGAACCTTCACGAGTGCCGCGACAGCTTGGCGCTCTCTGTCGAAGACCCTATCGCCGACCTTTGCATCGAGGAAGAACCCGTTGACCCAGAAGTCCGGGTTCAGGCTGCGCTCAATGCGATCGATCGCCTTCTCTATCCATTTTGTGGCTCTTGACGTGCTTGCCGGCAGCAGTGCCTCGAGGTCGGCGATCACGTCCTGCTTGATCGTGGAGTAGCCGGGTCCGCTGCTTGGGGTTGACGCGGTGAGGACGTTCTCGACAACATCCTGACCGGGCCGCTCGTTGGCGGATCCGATCTCGACACGTCGGGCCTCGAAGTCGACCAAGCCGCTACCGCCCCACTGGAAGGCGCCCTGCTCGAAGTCGTCGAGCAACTCCGGGTCGAACGGGTCATCATCCTGGATCAGGACCGAGCCCTGGAACAAAGCACCCCGCTCAACATCCACCGGATTGGAGAGCCGGATTACGACCCGTTTGTCCCCCGTGAACTTGGTGTTGTGGAATGTCTCGACCGGGAAACTCAGCTCGTTGGCGCCACCGTTGACGAACGTCAACGTGCCGCTGGTTGGGGTGTAGTCCTCGCCGGGCACAGCGTTACCGATCTCGGTCGTGTAGTCGATGCTGACCTGAGCTGGATCGTCGGGACCCATCGGTCGGGTGAGCTTGACCGCAACGTCGCCGGTCGTGCCCTCCGGAATGAAGTTGTTGTTGAGCGCAAATTGAGCAGCCAGCGCCGGCGGCTCAGCTACGCCATAGACGGCGACCTCATCGAAGTAGAACGTCTGTGGCCCGCCGGTGCCCAGAGCCCCGAACGCATAGCCATGCATCTCGAACAGGCCTAGCCCGTCGTTTGGTGCGCCATTGCCGATCTCCTTGCGGGTGAACGAACTGAACGGAAGCTCGTATAGCTTCCAGCCGTCGAAGTCATCGGTGAACGCCACAGTCCAGCGCTCGGCATCGTCGGACGTCGAACCAGCGGTTCGGTTGTCGAGAATGTCGATGAACATCCCAGCACCCGAATTGTTGCCGTCAAACCAGAACGAGATGCCTTCGCTCGTCGACCAGTCCTGGGGCACCCACGTGTCGACTGCGGCATTCTCGAACGCATGGATGTAGCCGGCAAATGATGTCGAGTCGATGTTCATCGTCAACACATTGTTGGGCGTGCCGACCGCAGGAAGCGTCGGTGCGGGCGGTGTCCCCTCTGTGAGGATGCCGATGCTGCTCCCGGCACCTTGGAACGTGTAGAACCCAAGTGGGGATCCATCGCCATCGGCACCGCTGGGCAGGCCACTCTCAAAGTCGTCAATGATCGTGCCGAAGTCGGGGACGATCGGCTCGATGCTGAAGGCCCAGTAGTCGGTGCGGAGGTTCACATCGCTGCCGTTGCCGATCACAACCATCAGCGCGTTGATCAGTTCGCCGTTGCCACCACGGGCGGGCGGAGTCGGGTCGAGCACACCATTGCCGCCGGTGAAGAACGAGTTGTCGTCGAAGAAGTCATCGAGCGGTATCGAAACCAGCTGCCACCCACCACCGGCGACCGCACACGGTCCAGTCGCCGAAACGACACAGTTGTACTGGAATTCGTCGTCATCGGGTGCGTTCGCTGCACCGTCGGAGTTGTCGTCCTCCTGAAGATTGATTTCCAGCGTGTAGTCCTGCCCGGCGTCCGGGTTGATCCAGAAATTGAAGTATTCGGTGCCAGAGGCGTCGGTCAGGCTTGTCCGTCCGAATCCGCCATAGAAACCGGCAGCTCCACCCGAGCCCCAACCGGTCTCCAGCGAGAATGCACCACCGAGCGCCGGGGGCAGATCGGAGTTGTTGGCGGTTATCCCGCCGCCACCGACAGAGCCGTCGAACGAGAACCAGCCATTAGCGAGCGGATCGCCGTGCTCCATGTCGTCGTAGACCACGACGTCGAATGCGGCCGGGGCACCAGAGGTGAAGCTGATGTGGTCGAAGTCGATCTCGATGTTTGTGGCGGCGCCTCCTTCAACGCCACCGAACACGATGACGAACTCGTCGACGTTGCCATCGAACACTCCGTTACCGCCGGTTCCACGATCGAAGAAGCTGCTCAGCGGCGCACTCAGCAATGTCCAGTCGTCGTCGAAGTCGCTTGCGCTGAATGTGGTGTCGAGTCCGATTGAATCCTCGGCACCATTGGTCCAGCCGTCACCATTGGTGTCCTCACGCAGAGTGAGTTCGAGGTTGTACTGGTCGACGGTGGTGTCGCTTTGCTGGTAGACCCACATATTGAGCCATGGGTCGGCAGGGAGGACGACCTGAGCAGCGTTGTCGAGATTCTTGAAAGCACCGCCGTAGAAGCCGCTCGCTGTGCCGTTGCCTCCCCAACCGGTGCTGAAGTAGTACAAACCCTCGGCGGGCCGGTCGTCGGCGGTACCACCGCCACCACCCGCAGCGTTGCCACCAAAGAAGCCCCAATCCGAAGCGTCATTGTCTTCGAAATCGTCGAATACGTCGCCGGGAGCAGTTGGAACCGCGGTCGCCACCGTCGGAATAGCCAGCAGCAGTGCTGCGATCATCGACATCACAATCAGCAGATTGACGTTCTTTGCCCTTGCTTTGGACGTTGCGCGCGTCGTCGGTGCGTACTGAGTCATGTGGGCTCCCTAATCCCCGGCTACCGGCACCCGGCAGCATCACGGCGTCTGGCCGCCCACCCTATCGGAGCCTCGCGGCCTATGGCCGAATACCGACCACAATTCTGAATCCGCCCACCTCCCACGACTCAAGTCAGAGGGCTTGTCACCGGCGCGTTATCAAGGAATCCGGGACAGAAACCTCGATGGACTCAATCTCACCGCCGCGTTCGAAGACCGCGCCACTTGTCGACCGGTCCAAAGTCATTCCGGAGAAGGTAGAGACGCTGCCGCCGCGACGTTTCACCAAGGCCGTTCCCTCACCGCCACCGAAGCGATAGATGATGGGGATCTGGCAATACGTGAAAGCAAGCGCGTCAGAAGGAACCTCCAGAGTCTGGGATCGGCCAACCACGTCGCAAAATGTCCAGCCCCGCGGCTGTGTAAGGAACTCCCTGCGACGTAGCAAAACCGGATCGAATCTGACCGTTCCAGCTTCGATGCGCACGCCCAACTCACCCCAACGAGTGAGTATCTCTTCTTTGACTTGACCGGTCATCCCCGGCTGTTGCGCCCCCATATGAGCGGGTGAGTGAGAGTAAGGGTCCGTAGGGAACGCACCATATTGGGCCGGACTCTTCTCAGAGCTGAGCCCACTCCGCACCCGGTAATAGGCCTCGGCCAAACCGACCTGGAGGTCTGCGGATTCCCCTGCGGTGCGTGCCTGCCAGAAGGCCTCCTGTACCGCCAGCAGCAGCTTTGTGACCATATGCCAGTAGATAGAGCCAAGCCCCTCGAACTTGTACATCGATCCGGACCGACCCGTGAAACGCTTGTGATGAAACACGTCTTCGAAGAGCTCTTCTACCAGGCCACGATGGAGCTCGACCAGATCGGCCCAAGCTGGCTGTGCGCCGAGATGCTCGAGCACATCGCCAAGGCTCGCCAGGTCGGGGATCGTCGGAGCGAAACGGTAGACGCCGAGAGCGTCCCGCTCGATGAGCGTCGTAGCGTTGACGTCGACTAGCGCCGCGAGCAGCGGATTGGCCTCAACATCCCCAGCCGGCAGCGTGTTCCTGTCGAGAAAACTCGGCAGCATTCGTGCCGGATACAGCATGAAACTGTTCTGATCTGGTCGATAGAGCGGGCTTTCGTATAGGGCATCAACGATGGCCAACACATCGTGAGACGTCGCCAAGCCGGAACTCATCGCCGCGACCTGTCCCTCGAGCATGACAGGGAGGTGATCGATGGACATCTTCCGGTCCTCGTCCAACCCGTTGACAAGGTTGTATGAGTGGTACAAGCCGGATTCCTGCCGATTGGCCCGGATGCTGTGGTCTGCGTAGTTGCGCGCCACCCGACAGAAGTCCATCACAGTGTCAGCATCTACCGTGGCTCGGCCAGACAGCCCGCGTTCGTAGACCCTCGCCCGGTACTCGGAGTAGGCAGCTCCCAGCAGATCCAGCAGTTCCTTGCGCGTACTCTCGTCTACGGTGGGTTGCTCGAGACAGTTTCGGTGGGTTTCTAGTGCTACCAGCGTCTGTTCCAACCATGTCACGACCTCGGCCGAGATGGCGAGGTCGGTCCCCGCAAAGGAGTCGAACAGTCCCTCGCAGAAGGCGAGGTAGCGGCGCAGGTACGCCAAGGTGACCATCGAGGTCCCGTAGCCGACCAGGGCATTGTTGGCGTCATTCCACTCTGGTCGTTGCGTGTTCATCCAGATGCCGCCATCGACGACCAGATTGCCCAGCTTGGCCAACGCGGGGACCAGAAGCTTCTCGGCCAAGGTCACGTGTAGGACGTTGCCATGATCATCCGTCAGTAGCTTTCCGTCGGATCCGATCGTCGCGGTGCGATCGTCCAGCTCGCGGGCCCGGTCGCGGTCGAAGTCAATGGTGTTCTTGCTGTCGCCAAGGATCGCCTCGTAAGGGCGGAGCCGGTAGGGCACATCCGCATAACTGAACACCTGTCGGTTCACCATCGACAGCAGCGCATTTGCATCGAAGGAGTGCAGATTCTCGAGCAGCCGGAGCAGATAGACGATCTGGTGATCGCCCCAGTATCCGATGTTGCCCCACGGATCATCTGGATCGGGCACCTCCCAATCAATACCGTCACCGGTGATTCGATACGGGTTGAAACCGTCGACGGTCGAAGCATTCACGAACTTGGCAACGACGCTGGTCAGATAGTCGGGGAAGCTAAAACAAAGCGCTTCCCAATTCTGGAAGATGTCGCGCCAATTGCCCTGGTAGTCGAGGATCTGGTTGCCGTCGTCGTCTTGAACGTTGATGGCGAACGTGTTCCAAGGCCGACTGGGGTCACCGTGTCTGCGACTGAAGGTGAGGGGTAAGTATTCGTGGCAGAGGCGTTCCAGATCCGGATCGTTTCTCTCAGCGGCTTGGGAGATCAGATCTCGGCGACCGATGCGCTCGCCGAGCGACTCCAACCATGAACGGTGAACACGATAGACACCGTGGTTCCGATCACCGATGAACCGCGCCAAGTCGGCTATAGGCACAGCACCGTTGCTCACAAACACGCCTCCCCGCATGCAGTTGAACAGGGTGTTGGCGAGATGGTGGGTCGTAGCGATCCGGTCATCGGTGCATTGCTCGCCGTCTGCCGTGGCAATGAGATCACGCAGGCGCATAGAGCCTTGATCAACGTCCGCGACAACTTCCCGCGTCAGATCAGAGCCGTCAAGCAGTTCGGCGCGGCGGCTCTGAACCTGAAGCTGCGTCTGATGGACGTCGGCCACGATGAGCCATGACTTGGGACTGTCGTCGCGGAACTCGATGGTCGAGTTGATCAGGTAATTGCTGCGAGTCCCCTTTGCAAGACGCTCGCCGTTGAGGGTTTGCCCTTTCCGAAAAGCTACGACTGCATCATCGGTAAGCATGACTTGCGAGTCCGGCAGGCCAATCGAAAAGACAATGTTGGCGTGCAACGATTCGGCAGGCTCAGCGCGGTCGTGGATACGTGACTCGAGCGAATAGATAGCCATCGTTGTCGATGGATCTAGTTCATTGCGGCGATACGCTTCCACGAGCGTGCTGCGCTCTTGCTGCAAACCGAGTGGGACGTTCGCCGGCATGACGTTGAGAAGCCCGTCCAGGACTTCGATACTGGTGGGGGCCGTCGGCTGGCTCCTAATGAGGGTCGAGGTTCGAACGAAGCCGTATTCGGCAGAGGTGCGCCATTTGTAGCGGAACGTGAGCCCGAGGTCGTCGCGGGTTTCCTCGAACACGACTGTGTCACCGAGGAGGCTCTTGTAGATGTTGCGTGTGACCGCGGTCACCGCCGCCGTCGCGGCAAAGGGCTCCCAGATCACCACCGAGCCGTCATGAACAAGACGCAGCAACGTGAATGGCCCCGTCGATCCGCCGGCCCGATACAGCCGATCGTCCGTTTCGTATGGGAACAGGGATCGTTCCGGCTCCACCCGACCGGCAGCGAGACCACCGCCACTCGACACATACATCCAATGGTCGGAGTTGCTGACAATGCTCATCAGGAACGGGGACATGCGATCGAAGCCACCGATGCGATACATCTCGACACCGTCGAGATCAGCAAGCTGACCCGTCACTGGGTTCACGTTCTCATCGCAGGATGCTTTGCTTTGGCCGTGGGTCATGGCTTCTTCTCGTCGGTCGCACGCATCTTATTGCCAGCAATCCGAAGCCAGGTTGGACACACGCTGCCAGGTCGTCGGCGGTGAGGTCGAACAGGTCGGTTGCGTGCGAACCAGGGATCACAAGGACGTGGCCAGAGGTCACAGGGTTAGTGTCCATGAACGCGATCGCCTTTTCGCTTTGAGCAATCGTGGTCGATGAGACCTCGCCTGCGACGATTCCGAGAAGATGCAGTCCTTGTTTGGTGCTGGTTGATGGGTCCCTGTCATAGTCCAATTGTCTCACGGACTCTTGTTGCTGTCGCGTTGAGTCAGTTGCCCAGCCAATTCGACCAGAGCCTTGGCGGTTGCCTTGGTGTCCGGTTCGACCTTGCGATGATCTTGACTCGGCGTCCATTCCTGGTGACAACAACCCGCGACACCTTGCAGCAGTTCATCGTTTCGCGAACCAAAGCAGGTTGACCTGTGCGCTGAAAGCACCGCTAGCACGGGGTGCGTTGTCTCGCTCGCCGTCACCGGTCACTACGAAGCAGCCGCGGACCAGATTCCCGACGACGCGGCATCCCGAGGCTCGAGTCCGCGCTGCTGGCCACTCCAGATCGCCGATTGCGACCTCTGGTGCGCGAATAGCTAGCCAGGGCTGCCGGAGGGCTTTAGGACGTGAGGAACCACTCGGACCAGTACATCGCAGTCGGCTTTGCGCTGTTTGTCATCTTGGGTGTCGCCTATGTGTTGTACCGGCCGCGGGTGCAGCAGTCCAAGCAATACCAGGCGACTGTGGTGCCGCTGGCAAACATCATGGATGTCGGGTTCATCGTGCTGTCGCCCGCGGTCGTGCTATTGGCGGATTCTCTGCTCCCTTGGTGATGCTCGGTGTGTGCCTTGTGGCGATAGCGGCCGGTTTCGTGATGGCTTACAACATTCGGCACTACGAGCCACTGCGGGATACAGAGGACCCTGTCACCAAGGTCGAGCGAACCGCACAGTGGGCACTCCTGGGCGCCTCGGTTGTCAACATCGCCTACTACACGCTGCTGCTCATGGCGCTCTTCCTGTTGCCGTTCGATGCATTCACGACGGGTCGCCAGGCGTTCTGGGGCACGCTCTACCTGACTGCAATCGCCATTGTCGGCTACTTGGGAGGGATGGACTGGCTCAACAAGCAGGGGGATCGAACCACGGCATTCAACCTGGCCGCCGTCTTTGGTGTCTTGGTTGCCTTCTTGATCTACAACGTGCAGGAGACACTCGGCGGTCGCTGGGCGCTTGGAGAATCACCGACACCGGGGGTGGAGGAGTTTCGCAAGATCATCGGGCTCTTTGCCGTGGTGCAGGGTTTTGAGGCGGCCCGATACATCGGGATTCGGTTCAGCGCCAAGCAACGGATCTCCACGATGCGGATCGCCCAGGGCATCGCCACGATTGTCTTCGTCGGGCTCATAGCCTCAATCCTGGTGCTCTTCTTGCCCCCGGGAGGAGTTGAGCCCGACGGCACCGCCATCTTCGTTGTGTCGGACAAGGTCGGCGCATCCATGCCCTACCTGCTGCTGCTCGCCGCGATCGGTAGCCAGACCTATGCGATCATCGGCGCCACCTCGTCGCGTAGCGACATGCTCGTCAGCGCCAAAGTCCCGCGACGCGTCAGCTTCCTCGTCATCCTCATACCCGCCATCCTCGTCGTGATCTTCACCGACGTGAACGTCGTCGTGAACCTCGCCTCGCGAGTGTTCGCCGCCTACTTCCTGACCCAGGCGTTTCTCGCAAGCATCCTTGCCCGCCGCAAGAGCGACTGGGGAGCTCTGGCCGGCTCCACGGTTGTGGGCCTGGCCATGGCCACGATCCTGATCTTCGGCCTGCCTCTCTAGCTGCGGAGGTGGTGTGACCGGTGAACACCGAGGAAGACAAA
>JAAETI010000997.1 GCA_024228555.1 bacterium
ACGCCCAGGCGCTGCACCGGGGTAGTGGCAGCAGCATGTACACAAGGAAAGCGCAGGCAACACGGGAAGCCCCGTGGCGTGGTCAGGGATGACCAACCGGATGCCCGCGAGGGACAGGCCGGGCGCCCTGGGGTGGCGGAGAGGTTCGTATTACCGCTGAGGCCGGGTAACGCCGGCGGAGGGAAGGAACCTCAGTTCAAGACGGACGCAAGACGCGGTGAGGGACCAGGAGATTGGGCAACCTATCAACTCCGAAATCTGTTCAGAAACTGCAGACGGCGTTGCACGCGAAAGCGAAGGCAGAAGCCGGCTATCGCTTCTATGCCCTGTACGACAAGATCAGCCGTGCGGACATCCTGGCCCACGCCTATGCCCAGTGCCGCTCGAACAAGGGCGCGCCGGGTGTGGACGGTCAGGACTTCACGGACATCGAAGCTTATGGGGTGCAGCGGTGGCTCGGCGAACTGGCGCTTGCGCTCAGGCAGGAGACTTACCGACCGGACCCTATCAGAAGAGTGTACATACCGAAGGCCAAGGGCAAACTCAGGCCGCTAGGCATCTCGACCTTGCGGGATCGGGTCTGCATGACAGCAGCGATGCTGGTGCTGGAGCCGATCTTTGAAGCCGACCTTCCACCGGAACAATACGCCTACCGTCCCGGGCGAAACGCCCAGCAAGCGGTGGTCGAGGTGGAAGAGCTGCTGTTCCGGGGCCACCCGGACGTGGTTGACGCCGACCTTGCGGACTACTTCGGAAGCATTCCCCATGCCGAGCTACTGAAGTCGGTGGCGCGCCGGATCGTGGATCGGCGCGTGCTGCATCTGATCAAGATGTGGATGGAGTGCCCCGTGGAAGAAACCGACGATCGAGGACGGAAGACACGCACGACCGAGGCCCGGGACAAGCGGTGCGGCATCCCGCAGGGCTCACCCCTCTCACCGCTGCTGGCGAATCTCTATATGCGTCGGCTGGTGCTGGGATGGAAGAAGCTCGGGTTGGAGCGAAGCCTCGGCACGCGGATCGTGAGCTATGCCGACG
>JAAETI010000998.1 GCA_024228555.1 bacterium
CAGCGAAAGCTCGGATCGCTACCTCGTAGGCTTCGTCTTCGGTGAGGTCATGGTCGTAATAGAAACCGTCCTGGGTGTGGGGGTGGTCGACATAGATGCAGTAGCCGCATTCGGGAAGCCAGCGCTTGATGTGGACCTGGAAACGAGGAGGGTGGTGATCGGTCATCATGGTTCTAATAATCCTTGTAGCTCTCAATCTCAGAGTCGAGGTCCCGAGGTCTTGACAGCGACCCCGGGCCTCGACGTCGATCAGTTGCGGCTAGAACGGGATATCGTCGGAATCGGAATCGTCGCCGACATCGCCGTCTTGGGCCTCAGCTACCTGCGGCGAACCCCCGTTGCGCTGACCGTTGCCGAGCATCTGGAAGCTCTGGCAGATGACTTCGGTGCGAAAGCGACGCTCGCCGCTCTCGGCGTCGTCCCAGGTGCTGGTCTGGAGCCGGCCCTCGACGCAGACTTGACGGCCGCGCTTCAGGTACTCGCCGGCGATCTCCGCTTGACGGGCGAAGCAGATGACCTGGTGCCAGTCGGTGGCTTCCTGGCGGTTGCCGTCACGGTCGCGCCAGTGACGGTTGGTGGCCACAGAGAAGCGGGTGACGGGGGTGCCGGTGGTGGTGTGACGGGTTTCGGGGTCGCGGCCGAGGTTGCCGAGCAGCAGGACTTTGTTCATCTCGATCTCCTTCTTCAAATAGTTGAGAGAGCCGAAGGATCTCTCTTCACCCCACCTCCCAACCCACCCTCCGCTCCCCGCCTCCTGGCGCGTGGGCGGTGGAGATGGGAAAAGGGACCTCTCGGTCCCTGGGACGATGGCGTTACGCCACCTGTGGCGGCCGGGTCTTGCGGCGCAGGATCCGGAGGTCGAGCAGCTCGAGCTGGTGGATGAGGTTGCCGTCGGTGGCCTCGAAGGAGGTGGGACGGCCGGTGATCTCGACTTGATCGCCTTTGGCGAGCAGGTGGAGGAGGCGGTGGGACCAGTCGGTGTTCCAGGCGATGATCCGGTGCCAGTGGGTGAAGCGACGGCGGCCGCGGCCGTGGTGGCTGGCGACGGAGAGCACGGTGTAGTCCCGCGGGGTGGTGGTGAAGGTGATCTCGTCCTGGTACTCGAGGACGTCGTGCTCGTCGGTGATGCGTCGGCGGCCGAGCTCGAAAACGAAACGCTCCTTGCGGGTGACGATTCGGGTGGAGGTCCGGGGCCGCGTCGCGCGGCGTTGGGGATCCTTGCCGAGGTAGCCGGTGAGGGTGACGGTGAGTGGCATGTTCTTGCTCCTGGTTTGGAATGAATCAGAATTGTTCGATCAGCTCTTCGGTGTCCCAGTGCCGCAGGTTGAGATTGCGGCCGTCCCTGAGAGCGGGCTTGATTTGGCGCGCCAGGTCCCAGGCTTCGTTCTGGCTCAGGGGCTGGCGGTGGGTGTGCTCCAGGCCCTCGTGGGTGAGCACGACGCGGTAGGCTTGATCGATCCTGCGGACGCTGACCCTGGGCTGTGGCTTTTTCTTGTCTTTTCTCATTGGGAATCTCCTTTGTAAAGAGGAGAGGGGGCCCGTGGGCCCCCTCGAAGGTTCCTACTCCTCGTCCTTCTCGGCTTTGCGCTTCGAGAAGAACTGGACCGTGTCGGCGACCATCTTGACCTGGTGCTTGCCCTCGTACTTCTCGGAGCGGAGCCGGCCGGCGATGGCGACTCCGTCGCCCTTGTCCAGGTGCTCGCAGCAGTTTTCTGCCGTCTTTCCGAAGACCACGACGTTGAACCAGTCGACCTCCTTGCCGTTGCAGGCGACCCACAGCTGGGTCCAGGAGGTGTCGCCCTTCTTCTGAAGCTCGGGGGCGGTGCCGAGGTTGCCGGCGATCTGGAAGTTCTTCATTTCGTTCTCCTTACGGTTGGGTGTAACTGATCTAGCTTCCTGACAGCGGATCAAAAGGAGCAGGTTCTGACCCCTGCCAAGGTGCCGCGCAGCGGCCGAAGGACAACGTCCGTAGACTTGGCAGAGGGGCAGGTTCTGCTCCAAGATCCAAGCGGGAAAGGGAGCGCAGGTCAGGTGCAACCGATCGGAAGGAGGGCGGAGTGGAGGGCTTTCGGATTGCTGGCGATCTCGGTGCCTCTCCCGAGCCGAATGGAAGAACGGAGGGTGACGCCGAGTGGGCCTGGCTGTGGGTCGCCGTCCGCGACGGCAAGGAGGTCGTCCTTTTTCGCCGCTCGGGGGCTTCGGAAAGACTGTTGGAATCTCGCGAGCACCTGGGCACGGGCGACGGAGTTGACGTCAGCTGCTCCGATCCGAGGGGTACGAGGGCAAGCTCCAGGCCGAGCAACGGGGCGTCGTCACGGTCCAGGTTTTCTCGAAGCTCATGGGCGTGGAGGAGTAGGGCCTTCGAGGGGGTCCTCGGGGCTGCTTGCGTCTTCTTACAAAGGAGATTCCCTCTGTGAAAAGCTCAGCCCAGGGTCG
>JAAETI010000999.1 GCA_024228555.1 bacterium
CACATCATTGCGCACGGCAGTGACGGCTCAGTGGATCTCGGCAACACCACGCTGAATGCAGACACCCTGAATCAAAACCAGCTAAGCATTGCATTATGGGCCAATGCCTTTGATGAAGCCGGCGACATCCTGATCTACGGCTGTAACCTCGCCGAAACTGCCGATGGCCAGTCCCTGGTCAACAACCTTAGCGAGCTGACGCTCGCCGACGTCGCCGCCTCCGACGACCCCACCGGGCATGCAAGCCTTGGTGGTGACTGGGATCTGGAATATACCCAGGGTCAGATAGAAACAGATACATTGATTGACCAGGACACGGCTGAACAGTGGCATGGCCTTCTCGCACCACCCACCGCGGCCGACAACACCATCAGCACCCACGAAGACACGACCGACACCTTTGCCGCTGCCAATTTTAACTACAGCGATGCCGACGGCGATGCCATGGTCAGCGTGAAAATCACTAGTCTGGAAACACTCGGTGCCTTGCAGCTCAACAGCGTCGATGTGACGCTCAACCAGGTCATCACCAAGGCCGATATCGATAACGACCTGCTGACATTCACATCGGCAGCGCATGGCAATGGTGCGGGCTACGACAGTTTCGGGTTCAGTGTCAACGACGGCACGTCTGACAGTGCGTCTACCTACACCATGACAATGGATGTCACCTCAGTCAACGACGCCCCCGTCTTTACCGCCCTGAACGGCACACCCGCCTTCACCGAAGGCGGCGCAGCAGTGGTACTTGATGCCGATGTCGTGATTGCAGACGCTGAGCTTGACGCACTCAATAGCGGCAATGGCAACTACAACGGCGCCAGTGTCACCCTGGCTCGCAATGGCGTCGACAGTGCCGATGATCTGTTTTCTGGATCAGGAACACTCTCAGCCCTGACCCAAGGCGGCAATCTTGTGGTGGGCGCTACCACCATCGGCACCGTCACCACCAACAGCGGCGGCAAGCTGCTACTGACTTTCGATGCCAACGCCACGACAGCACTGGTCAACTCGGCCTTGCAGCAGATAGCCTACTCCAACAGCTCCGACGGTCCGCCGGCCAGCGTGCAAATCGACTGGACCTTTGCCGACGGCAACACGGCTGGCAGTCAGGGGATGGGCGGGGAGCCCATGCGGGATTATGGCAGTACCACAGTCACCATTACAGGCGCCGATGACGGCGCACCAGTGGCCGTGGCCGATGCCTTCACCCTCTCTGCCGGGGTGCCGGTGACGATTGATCCGGTGGCCAATGACACCAACACGGATAACGACCCTCTGCTGATCAGCATCATCGACACGGCAAACGGCGATGCAACAACCGTTCTCAACAACCCGGGCGACACGGCAACACTGGCTTCAGGCACGGTGATCGAGCTGCGTGCCGATGGCCGCCTCAAGGTGACTTCAACTGCATCAGAGAGCTTTGATTATACCATTGACGACGGCAACGGCGGCACCGACACCGACACCATCACCCTTACCGTCGGCAATGACCAGGCCACCGCGCTGGCCACGGGCTTTGTAACCACCTGGCAAACCGACAACCCCGGCACATCGGCAAACGACACGATCAACATCCCCATCGGCGCCGGCGACACGGACTTCACGGTATTTTGGGGAGACGGAACCTCAACCGATTACACCGGTGGCCCGGCAACTCACACCTATGCAAGTGCGGGCACTTATACGGTCGCGGTCG
>JAAETI010001000.1 GCA_024228555.1 bacterium
GCCGGTTGTCAGAGGCGGAAAAGCACAAAAGCCGCTGGGGGCTTTGTGCTCCCAGCGGCTCGGTGTGGTGCTTCCTGTTGTGTCAGGTAGCGCACCTCCACCGCTGGAAGTGATCGTCGTGGTCGAAGTTCGGGGTGTAGAACCACAGGCCTTCGGAGACTGCGCCCATGTGCTCGGTCCTGGCGGCATCGCCGTTGGTGATGCAAGCCATGGCCGTGCCGGTTCCCATCGTGCGGAATCGGGCGTCAGTCGAGACGGTCTGGTGCCCCGACTTCTGGAGCTTGTGTGCCGCTTGATCCACGGGTAGCAACGGGAGTACCGCCAAACCGTGATCAGAAATCGGACACAGGCCAAGAGCCGGGGCTGAGAACTGATTGTTTGTCATGATGCTATTCATCGCTCTAGCTCCTTCTCTCTGGTCTGTGGCCGCGACAGCGACCCGGCGGAACAACTGCGATTACCGTCCTACGAATCGGCAATCTTGTCAAACGAATTAACGCAGCTCGCCATAAC
>JAAETI010001001.1 GCA_024228555.1 bacterium
AACCGGCACTCGGCGCTCCCCTACCGATATCTTGATGGCCACCCTTCGCGGTCGCGAAATCGAGTGACGCCTGATGACGCTTCCACTGTCAGTTTTGCGACGGTGCACAGATCCGGTGTGGGATATCACCGGGGTGCGTCATCCCGGTGCGGCCATTCAACTGATCTGTTCGCCAGTGAAGCGCTGGAGGCGAGCCAGTTCGTCGGACCCGGCAAGCGCACGCCTCTTCATACGAGCTTCAGCGCCATGCCGGCCGCCTCTGCCAACGACCCGGCGACCGGGACCTTCACTGCCTCGAGCTCCGATCTGTGGTGACTTCCGCCGTCGTACAGAACACAGGGGATACCGACCGTGATCGCAGCGTGAGCATCATCAAGCGCATCACCGATCATCGCGGATGACCCCTTCATTCCAAGATGGCCAAGGTGAATCTCGAGGAGCCGAGCCTTTGTCTCGCCGGCATCGTGGGCGTTGCCGTCGACCCGAACCATCGCATGGTCAAGACCGTGTCTGACCACTTCGGGGACCAGGTCCTCGTGCCACCACATCGACAGGATCGATTGGGATGCACCGGCGGCGGCTACAACTGCGATTGCCTGCTCGGCGTCGGCGGTAAGCGGAATTCGCTCGACCGATTCGGCGTACACAGTGTGGAATGTCGAATCGATCCCTGACCACTCGGCGTCGGTCACCGCCCGACCCAGGAGCCGGTCGTAGAAGACCCGCACCGGGCGGGTGTAGTGGGTGCGATAGTCGTCGGCCGTAATCAAGGGAGCATCCAGCTCTTCCAGGGACGCATTGACCGCGGCAACGACAACCGGCAGATCGTCGACAAGTGTTCCGTTCCAGTCCCATATGACATGGCGCATAGGGGCAGACGCTACTACCGTCAGAGGTCCGTCGATTCTGATTGAGGCCATGCGCAACTACCAAATAGGTGACAAGAACCTAGACAAACGGCTTGATGGATTGGTCCGCGACGCCGTTGCCCAACACGACGGCCATGAGCACGACGAAGACATCGTTCGCGAGATGATGGTTTCGGTCTTGAAGATGCATCGCGACGACACCGACCGCGGTGATCTCAAGATTGTCAACAGTGCTCTAAAAGAGTTGCGCTACTCATTCCTGGTCTTCTCCCGCTACCGCGAGACACCGAAGGTGACGGTGTATGGCTCTGCCCGCACCGCACCCGAGGACCCCAACTATCAGCTCGCTTCCGAGTTCGCCAACCTGATGGCCGATACGCATCAGTGGATGGTGGTCACCGGAGCCGGCCCGGGCATCATGGAAGCAGGCAACCTCGGTGCAGGCACCGACTACGGCTTCGGAGTGAACATCCGCCTGCCGTTCGAGGCCGACCCCAATCCATATGTGCATGAGAGCCGCCTCATCAACTTCAAGTACTTCTTCACCCGCAAACTCATGTTTGTGAAAGAGTCCGATGCGTTTGCCGTCTTCCCTGGTGGCTTTGGCACCCAAGACGAGACTTTTGAGCTGCTGACGCTCATCCAGACGGGCAAGTCCGATCTGCACCCAGTGGTGCTGATGGAGGCAGAGGGAACCGGGTATTGGGACGAATGGTTTGAGTTTGTCAGGGCGCTACGCGACCAGGGCATGATCGCACCAGACGACCTCAGCCTCTTCACCTACACCAACGACGCAGCCGAGGCCGCCGCTGAGATCCGCAAGTTCTACAACAACTACCACTCGCAGCGCTTCGTCGAAGGCAAATTGATCCTGCGACTGAAGCACGACCCGTCTGCCGAGCTGGTATCTGAGTTGAACGATGAGTTCTCCGACATCGTGGTGAGCGGCCAGATCGAGAAGATCGAAGCCACCCCCGCCGAGGTGGCAACGGACGACAATCTCGACCTCCAGCGAATCCGTTTGCACTTCAATCGGAGACACCTCGGGAGGCTCCGAATGCTGGTCGATCGGCTAAATGAGGGTGCGCAGGATTCTCCCGCCTAGGACGACGGTAAAATGGGAGTCACATGCGCGAAATACTCTCAGACCTCGTAGCTGAGCAACAGGCCCTTGACCAGTTCCTCCAGCGAATCAATGAACGCCAATGGGTGCTCCCCACATCCGCCCCCGGATGGAGCATCAAAGACGTGGTGAGCCACCTCGCTTACACCGAGCGGTTTGCCGCTCAAGTGCTGGCCGAAGGCAACTCTGTCGTCAAAAAGGCAAAGGTGACCGACATCGACGCCTGGACCGCCCTCGGTATCACCGAGGGTCGCGATATGCGTTACCAACAGGTCATCGAATGGTGGCGCAATAGCCGCGCAGACGTCGTTGATGCACTCTCCCGGATGGAAGGCAACGAACGGGTTGCTTGGATCGACGGCGATATGAGCGCTCGCGCTTTCGCAACTCTCCGCTTGATGGAGACGTGGGCGCACGGTCTCGACATCAAAGACGCCATGGAAGGGCTTCTCGTCTACGACGAGGAAGAGGAGGATCCCACCCTGGACACATCCCGGATCCGTCACGTCGCCTGGCTGGCCCACCGCATGCTCCCGTACGCCTTTGGCGAGGCCGGCGAGGACTTCCCCGACTCGGGCATCCGTCTCGAGCTCATGGGTCCTCAGTATGCACGCTGGGTCTACGGTCCGGAGGATGCCCCTGACATCATCAAGGGCATCGCCAGCGAGTGGTGTCGTATCGCCGTGCAGCGGATGGACCACGGCGCAACCTCGCTCAAGACCGAGGGTGAGAAGGCCGACACCGCAATCAAGGTCGTCAGGACCTACTAGGTCCGTGCTGGTGGCCCTACCCGTGTGCGAATCGGTATGATGACGCCCGTGAAAGCCGGCAACAAACCCTCATATGACAAGACTGCCGTCGTTTTCCACTGGGCGAGCGCAGCCGCAATCCTGTTGCTGTGGCCGATCGGGAAGATCATGACCCACACGGGAGAAACCCCGAACACGGTGCTCTACCCGTTGCACGTGATCATCGGCCTCGCTGTCGCACTCACCACCGTGGCCAGGGTCATCTGGGTGCTCCGGCATGAGCGTCCGGAAGAGCTGGAGATGCCACGTTGGGAGAAGATCCTCCTTGTGGCCAACCACTACGTGCTCTACATCCTGTTGCTCTTGCTCTCGATGAGCGGAATCGTGATGTTGCTTTCGGCCGGAAGCCTCGATGCTCTTGCGTTGGCCAAGAACAAGGGACCGCGTGACCAGCACGAGCTTGCCTCAACCGTGTTCCTGGTGATGTTTGTCATGCACGTCGGCGGGGTCATCTACTACCAGGTCAAGAACGGTAGAACCCTGAAACGCATGGGTGTGCCAGTTTCGCGCTGACTGCCCTCACTGAGATTCGGCCAACGGGTAGACGTCCGACTGTGCGATGAACTCGTCGACATATTCGAGAGCGGTCAGTCGGTACTGAACCTGGGGTCCACCCTGCCGGGATCGTACCAATCGTCGGTCATCGAAACGCGACGCTGCGCTCTGGTCGCCACCGATGTCGGACTCGGGTCCAGCAGACTGCACGGCTCGGCCAATTCGGTCTGCGAATTCATAGCAACCAGGAGTTCCTGGATACTCCGATCCTGGTTAGGTGCCGCTTCTTCGGACAGCTAGTTGTGCTCCGCGGGGAGGTTGTCCTTGAGGGTGCTGATGGGGGTGGCCCATTTGAGTGATCCGTGGGATCGGTGGTGATTGTAGAAGTGGATGAATCCGTCGTAGGCGTGGTGGCGTTCGGTTTCTGAGGTCCACGGTTGGA
>JAAETI010001002.1 GCA_024228555.1 bacterium
GTTGCCGGGGCGATTGTCGTGGTTGGGACCGTGGTCGTTGTCTCCACCGTGGGTTCAGTTGGCTCGGTTGTTTCACTGGCGAGAGCCGGACCGGTATTGGCTGGCCCAGACTCGATAGTGGTGCGGTCGGCGCCGAAGGCCGCCACAGCCAACCCTCCAATGAGCAGAGCAATCGTAGTGATCCCTCCAGCAAAAACGTAGTTTGGTCTGTTGAAACTCATATCAAACTTCCTCCTCCGTGGATGAGGGCCCATGTCGAAGCCCTCTGTTTCCTTCTTGCTAGCTATGTGAATTCAGATATGGACGTGAGGTGGCGAGAACTGGGCCGCAGAGGTGGGCCCGCTGGTTGTCAGCTGCCCCCAAGGCGGTTACCCGTGAGGCACCGCAGCCGACAACGACCTCGGTGCCAGAGAGGCCAACGATCGTGGCGGTGAACCCAACTAGCCCTCTGGCGTGCTGACTGCAGACCTCGGGGCTCGGTCCCTTCTCATCAAGCTGTTCCACAGAACCTATGACGCCACCAACCAGCCCGATCCGTGACACCGGGCCAAGAAGATCCGACACCCCCGGCCTGATCCTCGCTCGCTGGGGATTGGTGCCGCTCCCGGCCGCGCACCTGCTCTCGAATCGCCACAACCTGACCCGCGACCAGTACTACGGCGAGCTTCCTGAGGCGAGTCGCACTGAGCAGACGACCAGCTTTCCGGGCTACGCGACCCAGGGTCTCGTCGATGGCCCCCACACACTCAGTGGAGACCTCAACCGGCTTCGAGACATCGGTCTCGTCGTCAAGCGGCCCCGCGGCTGGAGATCCAACGACATCATCATCGCTGCATTCCTTTCACCGATGGCCGAGAACGAGGCATCACCGTGATCGCGTGTTCCGGCCCACAATCCACCGGCGACGCCGGGCGAGACCTGGCCATGCCGAAGTAGAAGGAGGGCTGCCGCCATGGCGAACGCGACACCCCGTGACACACGTGCTGGTTTCGATCTCTACCGTGCCGCAGGAGGTTCAATCTCGCTCGACGACCCCAACGAGCAGCTCATCGGGGCGGGCAACGGGCTGGTCGCGCCCAATCCCGGGTTCCCGAGGGGCTCATCACCGAATACGGTGATCCACTCCTCGAGAATGCAAGAGATTGGGGGCTGCTACGCTCGCCGGCCGTGATCGTCTACCTCGTCCGCCACGCGGACGCCGGGGCCCGCCTTCCCCGTGACCTCGA
>JAAETI010001003.1 GCA_024228555.1 bacterium
ATCGCCATCAAGGCTCTGGAGGTACAAGGCGAACTCGCCCCATAGCCATCACACGAGCAGCTGGACAGCAGGGCCGCACGGCCAGGCCACCCGCCCCGGCGGAAGACTACGACACTGCGGCGTCGAGAGATTCGGAGAAGATCTCCACCGCCTCGCTGATCTGTTGGGCCGACACGATCAGCGGCGGGATCCACCGCACCACGGTCCCACCCGGCCCACAGGTCAACAACAACAGCCCACGCGCTTCGGCCTGATCGATCACCTTGCGCGCCAGCTCAGCACCATCGTCGCCACGGAACTCGATTGCTGCCATCAACCCGAGGCCTCGCACCTCGGCCACGACGTCAGGGTGCTGTTGACGAAGGTCATCCAACAAGGAGAGGAGTTGAACACCGCGCTCGGCGGCGTTGTCCTCCAGCCCCTCGTCGCGAATCACATCCAATGTCGCAACGGCCGCGGCACAGGCCACCGCATTGCCGCCGTAGGTTCCACCCTGCGAACCGGG
>JAAETI010001004.1 GCA_024228555.1 bacterium
CCTAGGCTGGAAGAAACGGCCGGTAGAACAGATGACGATGCCCTTCGAGAGTGCGGACCCAAAACTGTCCGCTTCCGATGAGCAGCAGGTCGATGTCACCCCGCTGGCTGCGTATCTTACGCACAATCCTGAGGGCGATGGAGGGCAAGCGGCTGCGGACCCAAAACTGTCCGCTTCGGCGCCCGACCCAGATCGGGTTGCCTTCTCGCTGGACCTCGATCCGGCTGATCGCGCCGGTGACAGGCTCCAGGCGAGGCTGGGACTCCTCGATGACGCGGCGCCAATCTTCGCAGCGGCGACCCAGATCCCTGGCGTCGGTGTTCTGCTGGCAATTCCCGCCCTGGTGGACAGCGGCGTGCTTTCCATCGCGCGCGAGATGTACGGCAGCATCGGGCCGGCCTTCTACGGGCTGCGCACCACCATGGTGACCCTGCTGCTGATGGCGCTGTTGCGAGTCAAGCGCCCCGAAGGGCTCAAGGAGAGCTCACCTCGGCATCTTGGTCAGGTTCTCGGGCTCGACCGAGCACCGGAGGTGAAGACTTTGCGCAGCAAGCTCGCTCGGATCGCCGCGCATGGTTTAGCTACCGATTTCGGCCGCGCCCTCGCTCAGCGCCGGGTCGCCACGAGGGGCCATGCCATGGGCTTGCTCTACGTGGACGGGCATGTGCGCGCCTACCACGGTGGCCGAGAGATTCCCAAGACGCACGTAGCACGGATGCGGATCGCGATGCCGGCCACCACGGACTACTGGGTCAACGATGCCCAGAGCGAGCCTCTCTTCGTGGTCCCCACCGAGGCCAACAAGGGGCTCGCAACGATGCTCCCCCTCATTCTCGAAGAGGTACGAAAGCTACTCGGAGACCGACGAGTCACCGTCGTATTCGACCGCGGGGGTTGGAGCCCGAAGCTGTTTGCGAAGCTCATCGCCGACAAATTCGACATCCTCACGTATCGCAAGGCCCCCTTGCGTCCGGTGCCATTGCGCAAGTTCGTGCACATCAAAGACACGATCCACGGGCGCAAGCTCGAGTACCTCCTCGCCGATCAGCGTATTTACCTCGAGTATGGCCGGAAGAAGAAGCGCAAGCGGGTGTACCTGCGCCAGGTCACCCGCCTCAGCGACGACGGCCACCAGACGCCGATCATCACCTCCCGCCGCGACCTCTCCACCCTCGAAGTCGCTTACCGCATGTTCGATCGTTGGAGGCAGGAAAACTTCTTCAAGTACCTGCGCGAGGAATTCGCACTCGACGCGCTGGTGGACTACGGCACCGAGCCGGCAGACGCCACCCGCGATGTCCCGAATCCCGAGCGCAGCAAGATCAACGCGGAGCTGGGCAAAGCCAACGCGCATCTCGAGCAACTCCAGGCCCACCTCGGGTGCGCTGCTCTGGAGAACCGCGAGGATCTGCGGCGCACGATGCGCGGATTCAAGATCGCCAACGCCGCAATCTCCGCCAGGGTCCGCACAGCGATGAGGCGAGTCACCGAACTCGAGAAACAACGCGCGACCATCCCCGTGCGTGTCCCGGTCCAGGAGGTCGTCGAAGCGGATGTCATCAAGCTGTCGGTGGAGCGCAAGCA
>JAAETI010001005.1 GCA_024228555.1 bacterium
CAAAGATTTAGGTTAAAATCAGAGAGGAACTTTCGAAATGAAAATGACCCCCAGCGAAGCCTTCGTCGAGACGATGGTCGCCAACGACGTCACCGACATGTTCGGCATCATGGGCTCCGCCTTCATGGATGCGATGGATATTTTCGCGCCTGCAGGCATCCGCCTGGTTCCGGTGGTGCACGAACAGGGCGCGGCCCATATGGCGGACGGCTACTCCCGCGTCAGCGGCCGTCACGGCGTTGTCATCGGCCAGAACGGCCCCGGCATCAGTAACTGTGTCACCGCGATAGCCGCCGCCTACTGGGCCCACTCTCCGGTGGTGATGATCACCCCCGAGACCGGCACCATGGGCCAGGGTCTGGGCGGCTTCCAGGAAGCCAACCAGTTGCCGATGTTTCAGGAGTTCACCAAATACCAGGGCCATGTAAACAACCCCAACCGCATGGCGGAGTTCACCGGGCGCTGCTTCGACCGCGCGATGACCGAGATGGGTCCGACCCAGCTGAACATTCCGCGCGACTACTTCTACGGCGAGATCGACGTGGAGATTCCGCAACCGAGCCGGCTGGACCGTGGCCCGGGCGGCGGCAGGAGCCTGGACGAAGCGGCAGCGCTGCTGGCAGAGGCTGAGTTTCCGGTCATCATCTCCGGTGGCGGC
>JAAETI010001006.1 GCA_024228555.1 bacterium
CCGGCCCGAGACCGGCATCCAAGCCGACCGCCAGCTGAGATAGGCCATCGTCAGCAGCAACACGAAGCCGACTCCGTTGGCCATCACTGCGATCAGGTACATCAACTCACCACCAGAAGTCCGCCGTCCCCAGATTGGCATCCCCGACGCGGCATGGACAGAGCTCACATACCTATCCCATACCAGCGGTCAATATCCCGCCGGCCACCTGCCCCCGATCGCCAGTGATGGGGTGAGGATTTGCCATGAGCCCTCTCGCGATTCGCGGGGTTCGTTCGTACCAGGCCCAAAGACGTAGCTCACCGTCATACGAGAACGGCAAAGCACTGCCTACGCATGGGCACCCACAAACGCGACCCGGTTCGGTCGATCGCCAGTCGTAGATATCCCCGGACCGACCCATGGATGCGATCCTCACTAAGACCGCTGACGAGGCCAACGTATGCTCCCGGAGTGCGAGACGCTCTGCCCTCCGAAAACGACCTGAGCACCAACGAGTTGTTTGAGCGCGTCCTCGAGGACCACCGACACGACGACGAAAGCCGACTTGGTCCGCTTGTCGCTCTACATGGACGACCCACCAGGGCAGTCGTCGACCGATCACTTGCGCTCTGTGCCAGCCCAGACTCAACCGAGAGAACCGTTGGGCTCCAGGTCCTTCGGGAGCTCAACCATCAACTCGTCGATCGCCAGCTCCTGTGGAACTCGATCGAACCGGTCGTTGTTCGGCTGGCCAACGAGGACGAAGACTCCGAGGTTGTTCGGTGGGCGATCTCTTGTCTCGGCTACCAGGCCACCGGCCCCGTAGCGTTGGCGGCCGTTCTGGACCGTGCTGACCACCCGGATCCAGGAATCCGGTTCGCGGTGGCCGCCGCGCTCCCTTGCCTTCTGGATCCGGCACACCTTGAGGAAGCGCCGGTGGAGGCTCTGGTGAAACTGACCGAGGATGACGATGCTGACGTGCGCGCCTATGCGCTCATGGGTCTCGTGAACGATCTCGGACTAGCTGACGACAAGGGCGAAGTGGTGGAGGCCCGTCTGGCTGACACCGATGACCAGATTCGACGTTTCGCCAGAAACGCGCTGAAAGGGACCCAGCAGTGAAGAAATCAGCCTCTCGGTCAACGCCGCAAG
>JAAETI010001007.1 GCA_024228555.1 bacterium
CCCCCGATTATGGCGTACCTAATGACGACTGACCTTCGACCCCGGCCGCTGGTAGCAACCACCACTGCACTGTTTGCGGCCATGAATCTGCTCAAGATCCCCGGCTACCTCGCCGCCGGACTTCTCGACACAGATCTGATCCTGGCGACAGCCTGGGCATGGATGGCGATTCCTTTCGGTGTAGTCGCAGGGCGTGCACTGGTCGACAGGATCGATCGCACATGGTTCGATCGGATGACCGGCATTCTGCTTACTGCCGGAGCCCTCGCCCTGCTCGCTACGTGACCATTGGCGATCGGGTCTTCCGGCGGACGATGAACCCCCGATATCACGCCGCCCGAAACTGCTCTCGTTTGCCTGTTGACAGGAAACAGACTGATCTCCCTGGTGCATAAGAAATGGCTGCACTTCTGAACTGCCCCTCAGGCGGGCTTCATATTTGGTGGTCTGAGCGCCTTGGCTTCGGTGTGGTCGGTATTGGGAGTCGCTATCAATGGATGCAGATGTTTCGAGGGACCCCATACTTGTGGGGTCCCTCGAAGGCGCCGTCTCGCCTGGAGCCACGGCAGGTCTAGGTCGGCGATGATTGCTCCGTAAGTGTCGGCGGCGGTGAGGTGGACCAATTCCGGGGTGACTGGCACACCTGCTTGCTCCTCTGGGCGCAGCTACAGCTTGCCCATGATCACGAGTGTGAAGATCACATACAGCCCGATCGCTCGAAGGGATCCGTGGACTATGGCACCCATCCAGAACGATTGGAAGCGCTTGGTGATGAACGGGAAGATCCAGTCCCTCGGTATCAGTTGCGAAGGCATCTCCCAGGGTTGGTGGAAGTGATAGAGGGTGAACAATCCGGCGTTCGCGAGCCAGTCCCATTTGCCGAACACACCGTTCATTTTGGGTAGCAGTACCCCTCGGAAGAGCAGTTCTTCGCCTAGGACGTAGTTGAAGATGGTCCACGGCAGGAGGAGACCGAGCAGCCACCAGTGGCCGACAGCGATATCCGAGAGGTTCTCGAGTACTGCCCAATCTGGTTGTTCTATGGCGGGAATGGTGTCCACCCAGGCGTCGTCGAGGAACCCGAGCAGACCGATCTGATCCCAAGCAAATAGGATCACCGCAGCGCCAATGGCCCAGAGGTACAGGCGTTTGTTCCGAACGCCCGTCTGGGGTTCTATGGGGTGGTTCATCCACAGCCGCCGAGCCAGGTTCGCTCTAGTGAAGGGCACGACCTCTCGTCTGAGAATGATGTAGGACAGGACACCCTGCCATATCAGTCCGGCCACGATGAGGGGCATAAACATCAGTCCGGGTGCCACGGCGAATCGATCGATCAAGAACGGCATGACGGCCCATGTCATGATCCCCATCGGCACTGCGGCAAGCGCCCATATGCCCAGGATCTTGCCGAGTGTGTATTGGCCTTCCTGTTGGCCCATGTCAATAGTGTTTGTTTGCGACTCCTGCATGATTGCACTCCCTCCTAGACAGCTTCAAGAGACTCAGGGACCTCGGGCGGTGCTTCGGTGCGGACGAGCCGCTTGCGGCCTCGGCGTACCACGATTCGCCAAATGACTAGCCCTAGCAGGCCAAAAACGAGCAGCGGCAGCACAACCATTGCCTTCCCCAAAACGGTGAAACTGGGAAAGGGAGCCGCGAAGCTGACGGGCTGATGCTGAAACCCTGAAGCGTCAACGTCGCCGCTGTCGAAGTAGGTGAGGAGTAGTTGCTCGGCGGCGGCCGGCTGTGCTGTCCAGAAGTCATCGGTATGGCCCATGTCCGTCAAGATGACCTCGTGGCCGTTGCTCAGTAGCGGAAGCAACTCGGCAGTGGCGTTCTCTGCTGGTGTCGAGAAGTCCAGGTTCCCGTTGATGATCAGTGTGTCCACGTCTGACGGCTGAGCTGTCCGGTACTCCTCGGGCATCTGGGTCTGGGTCCATGATGCGGTGAACGGCCAGAGCAGCTGTGCGATCGGCGAGCCCATGATCGAATCCGGAGCCCCCAGTTGTCCGTAGTCAAGATCTGGGTCGAAGTCTGCGCTGTAGGCCTTGGCAATCATGTCGCCCCAGACCGCGAGCTTGGGGACCTGCAAGTTGTAGGCAAAGGACATGAACGCCAATCCGCTGGCGTCGCCCTCGGCCGCAGACAAATAGGCATCGATCGCCATCGGAGCAGTCTCGGCGTGGAAGAGCTGTGCGAAAGCCACAACCTTCACCTTGCCCGGGTCAATTGGGTAGACGAGCCACCGTCCCGGCATGTCCGCGTTGACCTGACGTATCGTGTCGGCAAGATCCGAGGTGCGCTCACTACATTCCGGGTCTTTGGCGCACAGGTCGGAGTACAGGCCGATTTGGTAGTCGATCATCTCGGGGTCCCAAATGAACCGACCTGGCGGGTTGACGCCGATCATCGCTGAGCGAACCACGTTGTCCGGGAAGCGTTGCGCATAGATCTGGGCAACGCGGGTGCCATAGCTTTCGCTGAGGAGCGAGATGCGGTCGTATCCGAGCGCCAGTCGGACGGCCTCAATGTCATCGGTGACTTCGAGAATGGTGTAACCATCGAGGTCCACGCCCTTATCTTGGAGGCTGCTGACACACTCGCCCATCGCCGCATGCATCTCTGCCTGCGACTCTTCGCTGAAGAGGTCGCCACCTCTTCCCTTGAGCGCCTTCTTGTACTCAGGGCAATCGAGAACGACGGAACCGTCGACCCCGCGATAGCCGACCTGAACAACGTCGTGCCGCTCAAGGAAGCCGGCCGGCGTATCGAACTCCTGATTCGTCTTTCCGGGGCCCCCTTCGAAACGAAAGATCGCTTCTGCCGGGTCGGCACCGGTCGCTTTGATGCGGATGACCGGTATCGAGATTTGGCGGGAGCCCGGGTCCTGCCGATTCTCCGGCACCGACAGCGTGGTGCATTCAGCAGGCACCGTCTCGCCCCCGGCCCTTGCGTCACAGGGCTCCCACGAGGCAGGACCTTCGTCGGCTGTCGCGGCTGAAGCGATCGGGCCTCCGTTGGCCAGGGCAGCGAATGCGATTGCTAGCAGTGACATAAAGGTGACAGTTCCGATCACGATTCGCTTCATGGCGTCTCCCTGGAATCGGGTCGGTGATCAGCGGTCGCGGAGCAACCGGTCATCACAACCGACGAGGTGGATGCGACGGCCGTGCGGAAGTAACACCTCGGTACCCTTCGCTCGACTCCCACGTCCGTCTACATATGAACTTACGAACTGCCGGCTGCGGTGTCGTCACCCCTCTGAGGTAAATCACGTACCCCCCCAACCTCCAGCTTCCAGCCCTTGGATTCGCTGCTCGTCATCGCTGAACGGAGGCGAAATCATTCCTGTGTCCAACGGGAAGCACACCTGAGGGTGACGCCAGGAGGGCGTTCGCGGCGTACGGTGTGGTGGAAGTGGCAAGCCGCAGCTTGCGAAGGAGACACCATGCGAGCGTGCAGACCCAATACAGGCAGCGTGGCACACGGGTACCCGTGCCGCCGGATCCAATGACGGGCGACCGCGACTCTGGAGATCACGGCGGTTGGTTAGTGCACGATGTGCTGATTGGCTCGCTGGCAGGTTCAAGCGTGGGGTTAGTGGTCGGCCTGATGGTGCTGCCGCGTCTCGACAGCGAGATTGGGTCTTGGCTGGCGGTAGGTGGGTTGGCGCTAGTCGCCATTGTGGCTCTCAGATGGGAGCGAAACCGCCGGAGAGGCATTGGCCCGGTGACTGTTATGACATGGATCGCGACGGCTATCTCGCTCTTACTGGTTGCGCTCCTTGTCACCGCGCTGCGCAGCTTCACCTGATGTCGACCCGAATACCGCGATCGGCACTGCTCGGCGCTCTGGCAGGAATGGCCATTCTCACTGCCTGTCGAGGCTCAGACGTGGCGAAGCCAAGTGACGTTGTCCTGGTGGAGCGCCAGGTCAATGCCGCCTGGAGCCCGGAAGGCGATGCACACCTTGTGTTCGTGTCTCGGTACGAGACCACCGACAACTCGGAGCCACACTTCAATGCGACAAAGGCCACCAATTGGCATGTGAGCATCGAGAGAGCGTCGCCAACTGGGCGCCCAGAGCTCGCCAGCTGGCCAGATCCAGCCGCACCTGGAGGCGGGGTGGCATATGAGGCTCAATTCTGGTTGCCGAGTTCCAACTCGGTCGTCGGAATGGAGTACAACAGACCGTATGTACTCGACATCACGACTGGGGAGCGCACCTTCGCCTTTCCACCGCAAGCTGCCCTTGAACGTGCAGTGGGTACCGGGGCCGCATCATCGGTAGCCGCCCGCAATGCGGTCCCGTCTCCCGACGGTTGCTGGTTGGCTGTCTCGCTCATCCTGGCCGAGTCGGGCAACAGTGAAATCGATATCAGCTTCACCCACCTGGTCGCCATGTTCGATCTCAGAGACGGGGTTGCCTTCGAGCGGCTCGATGTGGTGCCGTTCTCAGACCGAACCCTAGATCTCAGACTTGCGCCACCCGTCGAACAGATCCCTTTCGTTTGGACGTTTCTGTGGAACCGGGAGAGTTCAGGCATCTTCAGTATCTCCTTCGCCGGTAGCGAGGCCTTCTTCGTTCCAATCACAGGCGAGACGAGTCCCGTCGACAAGGTCCCGGCTCTGGCGGTGCCGACACGTGGCGGCCTGGTTAACGATGCCGGCGAAGCTGCAGTTTCGGTTCTGTCTGGGAACGATGCGACCATCGAATCCGTCGACATTGCTGACTGGGTGCCATTCACCGACATTGAGTTGATTCTGCTCGCCGAGATCAACTATGCGCTCTAGCCCACCCGGTGCGTGTCCGGTGAACTCGAACGCCAGAGACTCGGCGACCCGACTCGATCTCTAGATGTCGCGGCTTCGCCCGTCATCCATCAGGCCACTTTCGTAGGCGATCACAACCGCATGCACCCGATCCCGCGCCTCGATCTTCGACAAGACCCGCTTGATGTGCGTTTTGACCGTGTTCTCGGTAATGAACAGCTGCTCACTCATTTCCAAGTTGGAAAGGCCACGTCCCAGGTGCATCAGCACTTCCTGTTCGCGATCGGTAAGAGGTTGGATACGCCGTTCCATCTCCGTGGGACGCGGCAAGCTGGCGGTGAACTCTTCAATAAGGCGTTTGGTGACAGCCGGCGAGAGCAACCCGTCACCTCTCGCCACCGTCCGAATCCCTTCGATGAGGGCTGCCGGCTCTGCTCGCTTCAACAAGAACCCACTCGCCCCCGCCCGGAGGGATGCAAAGACGTATTCGTCCACGTCGAACGTTGTCAACATAATGACGCGAGGCCAGGGTCCGCCCTCCGTCAGCTCCTTTGTTGCCTCGATGCCGTCGGTTCCCGGCATCCGAATGTCCATCAGCACCACGTCGGGTTTCTCCTCGCGCGCTTTCACCAGCGCGCTAGCACCGTCAGATGCCTCAGCCACAACCGCGATGTCGCTTGCTTGGTTGAGGATGAGCCGGATACCGGCCCGCATCAGATGGTCGTCATCCGCAAGCAGTACTGAGATCATGTCGACCTCACCGGGAAATGGCACAGGATCTGAACGCCACCACCAGAGCGATTGCGGATCGCAACGTCGCCGCCGTGCAGGTCCATGCGCTCTCGGATGCCTCGCAACCCGAAACCTTCGACGTCGTCGACGTCGAGACCCGCACCGGTGTCACTGACGTCAAGAGTTACGACAGAGGGATTCACGGTGACGTCCACCGACACGTCCGCTGATCCTGCGTACTTCAACGTGTTGGTCAATGCAGCCTGGACGATACGGTAAGCGCTCACCCCAATGCTGCCTGGCACATCGGCAGCGTCTCCGTGCACCCGGAGTTCGACATCGACTCCTGCCGCTATCAGCTCGTCGCGAAGACGAGGCAGGCTTTCCATTCCGGGCGATGGATGACGCAGCACGGATTCCGAACCGCTGTGGAGCGCTTTGAGTAAACGATCGAGCTCCATCATGGTCTGACGGGCGGTGGAGATAATGGTGTCGAGGGCAAGCCGAGTCGACGCGGGGTCGTCGTCAAGGGCCATCCTCGCCCCTTCCGCATGCACCAACATCAGGTTCACGGTGTGGCCGATAAGATCGTGAAGGTCTCGAGCCATGCTGGTGCGGGCATTCTCGAAACTGAGGCGCTCCTCCTGCGCAACTGCGAACGCATGCGCGGCGTTGCGAGCCTCACGAAGCTCCTCCTCCAACATACGAGCCCCAAACAAGCGGCTGACCAACCAGACCATCGTCCACACCGCAGCACTGGCGATGAGCACAGGGAGGCCCCCCTGATCCGGGATGCGGGCAAAGTAGAAGCCCAGCCCCGCCAACGCGAGTCCCAGACCAAGCCACCGCTCAACGGGTCGGCCATACGCGGCAATCGACCACACCATGACGAGGCTGGTCCACTGAATGAAGTTGCTCGGGTTGCCAAGACCGATCAAGACCAACGTCCCGGCAAGATTCACCAGCAAAGCGGGGAATGGCCGAACCTGCCGGAACGCTAACGCAACGCCCGCTGCAAGCGCCGCCACCGATGCGATGACGGGTGCGTTGGTGTCGGGCTTGAACAACCAAATTTCGAGTTCGAGAAGGACAGTGAAAAGGGCGGCAAGGGCCACGTCGGACAATGGAGGAGCCGCGAGGCCAGCCATCTTGTCGATCCGCGTCATTCCGACGCCTTTCCGGTTATCGGTCTCCTATGACCGAACCATACAAAATGCAGGAGAAGAAGGCGTCACCCTCCCGGGGGATTGTCCGTACACCGACGCGCCCGTAAAGGCCACCAGGCCCAGCGAGTCCGGTCCCTCTGGAGCCAGCGCGGTATCGACGGAATACACCCACAATCACGCGGCCGAAGCCTCATCAGGCAGCCTTCCTACCGGCCGAGCGGACCAGCACGATGATGATCGTCACGGTGAGTGTTGGCCTGACCGAGCGCGAGGTGCCGGTCTGCTCGTTTGCAGCCGCGGCGTGTTATCGCGCATATTCTGTGATCTGGGACAGGGCAGGGCAGAGTGCCTCGGCCTGAGAGCGCACACTCAACGAGCACGCCGTTCCTCGTCGATGCGGGCAGCGACGTGCCGGCCGTCCGCCGCATTGGGGCCCTTGAGAATCATCGAACTAACAGTCAGGCGCCGATTCGACCCATACCGGACCACCACGCCATTCATCTGTCCGTTCACGCTCTCGATCCCATCCCACGGAATTCGCCGCGTGGGCGGACCAGCGCCACGCACAATCAAGCAGTCGGGCCCCAACTCGATCGCGGGCTTCCTCTGGGCAAGCATCCACACAGTACGCACGAGTTGCCACGACCCATACGAGAACAGGAAGACTCCGAGCAAGCGATTGAGGGGCGACGAACGCATGACGGCGTATGTGGGGCCGGACCACGCCACATAGCCACCGATCCCGCACATAGACGCCCAGACCGCCGCCATCACACGCAATCCCGCTGGGTCGAACCGTATGGCAGAACTGGTCATTTGGCCAACGATAGAAGATTGACCGGCGGACCTTGGAATGAATATGCGACCCGCCAACGCTGCTGCACTTCCGCCACAAGTATTGAAACTTCGGACAGCGCTCGCCGGCCAGGAGTGGGCCCTCAGACTCGGATCGACAAACAACCTGCTGCACAGGTCGCCCACCACCCGGACGTTATCGTTTACCTGATTCCGAGCAGAACCGGCAGAGGACGCATCTCAACGGTGACGCTCCTCACCGTCAGTATTCGTCACCCCGCCCGCAGTCGTGCCGATTCAGCGCACTGAGCGAAATGCTCGTTCCTGCTCGGAAACTGTTGTTCTAGGACGTGAAAGGTCAACGGCGCTGAAAGCTGTGGGTGGGGCTACCCCTCCGGGTAGTCCGGCGTTTCCAACATGCGGACGTACGGCCCGGCGTGATCGACGTCGGGTTCCTTCTCGAGGATCGAGCCGAGTTCAATGAGATCCGCGAGGCCGTATCCGCAGAACCTGACCGTGTACTGTTTGGACCCAGGAGCAGAGTCAATGCCGACAGCCGCACCACGGTGTTTCTCGGCGAGTTCTATGATCCTTGCGTCCGGGTCGACAGTGTCGTCGACGAAACGGACACTGAGCATTTGCGGTGCGTGGTAGTCCCGAAGCAACCCTCCCTTGGGTGCTCCGCCCTCCTTCCAATCCAACGGGAGAGACACCATGTCGACAAAGTCAGTGTGGAACTCCTCCGTTGGCACGGTGGTGGTGGTAAGCATCGAGTCTGGGCATCCGATCGGTGGTAGCGCAACCGGGACGTGAACACTGCCACAACCTACAAACCCGAACGCAGCTACAGCAAGGCCTATAGTCCACAAACGCTTGAGCATGGCCACCCCTTCTTGTCGCGGCGCGTGCCGGCAACCAGATTATCGGTCCACCACCTGCCAAACCTTAGGCCACCACCTAGAGGACAAACGGGTGACCGGCGCATCTGCGCAAACGGTCACGAGCTGATAGTCGCGTCCGATGACAACAGAAGCGACTGCACCTTGTCGAGCGCCCAGATCACCCGCCGCGTCGCGGGTTATCGCGCACCCGCCCGTTACCGGACGGTAGGGGAAATGTGCGTTCCCGTCCGAGATCTAGTGATCTCGCCCACCGGTCAGGCCTGTAGCGCTTTCGACCAGCGGTCACGGCTCGCTGCCACGTGGTCCGATCCTTGCTCCCACGCATCAGCGTGGCCGTCAGCGACCAGACGCCGATATTCGGCTTCGCCGTCCCTCGCCTTCGAGCGGAGCAGCTCGCTGTGATGCTGGGTTCGTTCGATCACAACATCGAGGAGGTGTGGGCGATCGAGGGTTTCTACTTGTGCCCCATCACAGAATGCGGCGATGCGGCGAACTGTCTCGTCGTGTGTCAGCGCAGAGTCGGGCCATAGGCCTACAAAGCTGTGCACCGCCCACGCCAGGTCCCACATGCGACGTCCGGGTGCGGCGAGATCCCAGTCGATGAACACCCACCTGCTTGGTCCTGCGATCAAGTTCCATGGAGCAAGGTCGTTGTGGGCAATCACCTCGGTTGATCCAGTTGGGTCTCGACCTTCGGTGCGCCAAGCCGCGTCGGGCGGGCTGACGTATCCAGCCTGTGCTCGGTGATACGCGGCGATGAGCTCACCGACACGGCGCATCGCACCGTCGGTGTTCAAGACGGCCAGATTGTCCGGGTGAACACAGTCGCCGGGAATGAACGTGAGGATCTCCCGGCCCTGGTCGTCAATGCCCAGGGGTCGCGGCGCCGGATATGAGTGGTCTGCGAGGTGACGCAGTAGATCGTGAACCGCTGGAGTCCACGAGCCAGCGCTACGCCGCACCGTGTCACCAACCCGGACCACTCCGGGGTTCAGATTCCCACCCTCTAGCGGTATCTCGTATTCGGCCATGTGCTGATTATCGCCCATCCATTCAGCATCCAGCGTCGGCTAGGTGACTGGACCGTTGCCCGGCCGATCAACACCACAAGCAACGCGACTCTGAGTGTTCGAGCTACCAATCATGGAGGTGCCGATCCAGGACACTCTGGGAAGTGATCGTTCTCACTCGATATGTGTTGATCTCGGATGGGGAGGTCAGCGTCTGTGGCGACCAACGCGGATCTTCCGGGAGTGGGTCGATTGTCATATCACCGCTACCCTCCCCACGTTGGAATTCGACTGGCAGGTGGATCTATTGAGTGGCCCAAGAGACGCTGAGCAACCAGCCAGTCGCCGATCGGAATTCGGGCGACCTATCGATGGGGTCGTCGGAGCTCGCATTGCCGCGGCGCTCATCGATTTGACTCCGCTGTACGTTCTTCTCTTTGGTGTCGCAGCGAGAGCTGGCGAACTCGAGCGACCGCAAGGCCTTCTAATGGCATTGGTCGCGCTGGCGTATTTCGTGATCCCAGAGGTGGTTTGGGGCACGTCGCCTGGCAAACGCGTCATGGGATTGCAGGTCACCTCGGTAGACGGGAATCCAGTGGGCTGGGCGCAGAGCCTCCTTCGCAATCTGTTGCGGTTCGTCGACTGGTTCCCATCGCTGTATCTGCTCGGCATGGTCTCGATAACGGCGTCGAGGCGGGATCAGCGGATCGGAGACAGAGCCGCCAAGACGGTCGTCCAGAGTTGGCTGGTCACAGCAGCGAGTGACATCAAGACATTCGAGGACTCGCGCGGATCTAATGAGGCGTATGCGCTCTTTGCCTTCGCAGCGGCCACCTCCCTTATCGGGATCGGTTTGCTGCTGCTCTGAAACCCGGCGCTCAGAACTGGGGACGACCTCGTTTCGTCATCGACGATCAGGCGCGCCCAGGACCGGTGACTTCTGAGGAATCGCCCCGACAGCTCGATTCGCCGGGACACCTGGCCATCTGGCTGTCGTTCCCAGACGCCAGGCTACCTCCATGTCGATCGTCTCCGCAGCCACAACAATCGTGAACTTGATCGCGGGAATGGCTCTCATCGAGCAGACGCAACTTCGCAGGCGCCTCGAAGTCTCGTCACAATCAGCATTCAAGGTCCCGCACCGCGAGGTGCCGATACTGAGCACTCGACTGAAGGGGCGTTGATACGCCCGATTTGATGATCGGTGCGGGAATGTCAGTGGCGTTGACCCGACCGCAGATCTCGCTTGGTGCGAACTCTGCTACTCCTCTCGCACGGCCCGTCGCCACTCCCACGGTCGCCACTCCCGTTGCCGAAGACTGCCCGACTCGGCAGGCAAGACCTCGCTCCTGCCCTGCGTCGAGCTACAGCAACGCACCGGCCGCTATCAAGAGGCCACCGATGCCCATCAACAACCGACCGTTTTCGACCATGTGGAAGCGCATGTCGCTCGGCAGCTCATAGTCCTCCGGTCGATCCCATCGCTTTACCACTTCGAAGAGGACACCGAAGAAAAGGAGGCCAGTCCCGAATCCAATCATGGATACACACTACAACGCAAGGTTGCCATCGACCCAGAGGCGAAGCGTCGTAACTGCCCACTTCGACAATCAAGAGTGCAACCTGCAACCGGGGCGCCCACCCGAAGCCGTCGACGATTCCTATGCCCGCGACAACAACCCCATACAGCCGCCCGCCGATGTGAGGATACTGAGCGGTCGGCGAAATGCGTGATATCGCTCGGTATTGATTGTTCTGGGTGTGGTTCTTTCGCAGGCTCTGGGTGACCCTCGACCGGTCAATCCTCGAGTGGCACGAGATCCGTTCGAGTGCTGCCGGGAACTTCG
>JAAETI010001008.1 GCA_024228555.1 bacterium
AGCGTCACGGTGCAGGACGATGGCAAGATACTGGTGGCGGGGTATTATCACAACGGCGCTGATAACGATATCGTTCTGGTGCGCTACAACATCAATGGCACCCTGGATGCTGATTTTGATGGTGACAGCGGTACTGGCAACGGCATCGTCACCACCGACATCGGGTCGGCGGAGAATTATGGCTATAGCGTTGCTGTGCAGTCCAACGGCAAGATACTGGTAGCAGGATCCCACTTTAACGGCACCGATTACGACTTCGCCCTTGTGTGCTACAACAGCGATGGCACTCTGGATGTTGATTTTGATGGTGATACGGGATCCGGAGACGGTATCGTCACCACGGATATCGGTGTGGCCGTCGGCTCAACGGACGACGAAGACCATGGCCGGAGCATCACCCTTCAGTCCGATGGCCAGATCCTGGTTGCAGGCTGGAGCGACAAGGCCGGCGGTCGCGATTTCGCCCTGGTGCGCTACAACACCGACGGCACACTGGATACAACTTTCGATACCGACGGCATCGTCACAACGGACGTGGCGCCTGGATCGGCGGACGCCTACGCCTACAGCGTCACCGAGCAATCCGATGGCAAGATCCTTGTGGTGGGGTATGGCAACGCCGGTGCGGGCAATCAGGAGTTTATGCTGGTCCGCTATGACAGTGATGGCTCGCGGGATACCGGCTTTGGTAGCAATGGTGTCGTCAACAACAAAGTACTCGGCGGTGCCGATTACGCCTACAGCGCGGCCGTGCAGTCCGACGGCAAGATTCTGGTGGTGGGCAATGACAGCAACGACTTTGAGCTGCGGCGCTACAATTCAGACGGTACGCTCGATACCACCTACGGTACATATAGCAACACCCTCGACGGCACCCCCACCTTCACCGAAGGCGGTGCTGCTGTGGTACTCGATGCCGATGTCGATGTCAGCGATGCCGAACTCGATGCGCTCAACGGAGTCCTCGACAACTACGACGGCGCCAGTGTCACGCTGATACGCTACGGCGGCGCCAGCGCCGAGCAGGGCCTCCCCTCTTCCGGCCCGCTCCGCGCCCCGGCCGAGTGTGGCGCGCTCGTCTACAACGGCACC
>JAAETI010001009.1 GCA_024228555.1 bacterium
AGTGCCGTTCCCGAGCACTCGGCGAAGTGCTTGTTATCGCGGCAGAATTGTTGTTCTGGGTCGGTGTCAGTGAGGGTGGTTGGCTGTCCGGTCCGGTGATCGTCGGTGTCGAGCGGTGAGTGAACCGGCCCAGATGATCACTGGTAGAGCTGCACCGATGGCTGCTGCGGTCCATGCGCCGGCCGTGGGTACGATGCATCCCCCGCCGCCCGCCGGCCCATCAATGTGACTGCCCTGACCTTCGAGCAGAGCGTCAAGTCCACGGAGCTGCGCGCACGGGACTAGCCGGTCGTTGCCTATCCAGAGCGCCAACGAGATAGCGACGACAACTAGGGGAACGACCACGAGAGCCTCTAGCACCAGGCGTCAGCGTGTCGGCATGTGGGTGTCCTATCTGTGGTCAGCAGCGCCGGGTTCGTGAGGGTGCCGACGGAATCGGGGCGACGCCTGATCGGGTTGATCATTGATTCCTTTCTCAGGGTTGCACGATTGTGAGAGAGGCAAGAATCCGTTCTACGTCCTCGGAATCCAAGCGGTCGAAGGTTGCGAAGAGGAACCCGCAGGCGGGATCGGTCCCATCGATGTCGATCCGAGCCGCGAAGTTGAGTCTTGGACCGGGTCGGAGGCTCACATAGCTGGCGGAGCCGCCGTTGAAATCGACAGTGGTCGTATTGCTGAGACTCGCAGCAGGATGGTCGGGATCGGTGCTGCGGGCGATCGATATTGGTGTTGCCCCGGTCGACTCCCAAACGATGGACTGGGTACCCGGTCTGCCCTCGACCCCTTCGGGCAAGAACTCTGGGACGACTTGTGGACAGACACCGAAATCGGTTGGTGTGGTAGTCGTCGAGGATGGCGGTAGCGGCGGTTCCACGTTGCCGAGCCTGAACACTGCAACAGGTTCGTCCTCATAGGCGCCGGCAAAGATCGAAGGCGTGACCCAAGTTCCGCTGATGGCACCTGTCTGTTCGAACCAGTACGTGACGTTGCCCTCGTTCGCTCTAGACAGTGGGTGGGTCAGCCTGACCACGCCGAGCATGTCTTCGCCTGACCATGCGGCTGCTGCTGTGATCCATTCGCCCCCCGTTACCGCCGCGGTGTACTCGGCGCCCTCTGGAGAGGGGATGGACCCTTCCCACTCACATCCCAGACCTGTAGCGACAGCAAGGTCATGCGCTGTGGGCATCCTGTCTCTGTTTGGTCCGGCGAGACCGTCTTGCCATCGGGTGGCGTCAGCCTGGCCTAGTTCAGTCGCGGCTTCTTCAGCCAATCGAATCGCCGATGTTGGATCGCAGGCCTCGGGTGCAACATCGTCGGGTACGGAAGAAGTGACAGGAGCAATCGGGATCACTTCAGCGCCTCCCGTGTCCGCCTGCTCGGTGCCGTTTAGCAACAGACCCGTACCGACAACAACCAGCCCCAAAACGGCTGCTACTGCTGCGACCCGCGAGGCGTAATGCACCCGCCGGCGCTTCTTGGCTCTTGTGACGATGGAGTCATAGGAGTCAATTGGGTCCGGTCGCTGGGCATCCTCGGCGAGCAGCAGCCGACGGATGTGGGATTCAAGAGTCATCATCAACCCCCTCACGTAACTGATTCAAGGCGCGGTGCAACCTGCTCTTCACTGTCCCCTCGGCCACATCAAGCATCTCGGCTGTGTGTGCTGTTGATAGATCAAACAGATACCGAAACACGACGACCTCCCGTTCCCGTATGGGAAGGGCGGCGAGGAGATCCAGCAGCATCGTGTCCGGGTCTTGGTCGTTGCGACCGGCAGTACGATCCACTGTGCCAACAACCTCGCGGCGCTTCTTGCGGAGACGGCTCCGAGCCCAATTCAAACCAACCCGGTAGGTCCAACCCCTCGGGTTCGCATAGCGCTTTACCGTGGCCCAGCGTTCAAAGGTGCGCAGCATCGCCTCATCAGCTGCCTCCTGAGCCAGCTCGCTATCTCGCAGCACCGACGTCAATACACGGTAGAGATCGTGTCGATAGTCACGATAGAAGGCCTCGAACGACTCCCACCGCACCCGCTCCAGCCTCACGCTCTCAACCACTTCGATAGCTGCCATGTCACCATACAGACGCACCAACCCCCCAAACGGTTCACGACCGACCGTACCAACTCCAGAATGCCGAAGACGACGAACGCCACGGTCAGTAGTCGAGACCCCGCACTTCGAGGTGCCGATCCCGGGTGGTCTCCGAAATGTGCGATATCGCGGCAGAATTGTTGTTCTAGGACGGGCAGGGAGGCGGCGCTAAAGCGATCACCTATGGTCCATACCCCCGATTGGGCTACTCGTCTAGAACATGGTCGTGGGC
>JAAETI010001010.1 GCA_024228555.1 bacterium
AAGCCCCGCACCAACCAACTGGCGTTGCTCGTCGCCCATGCGGACGTGCTCGGGTGTGGTATCAACTTGGCGCTAGCCAAACACGCTCTCAATCAGTTCAGCGTCGGTGCATTCAACTTCGTCGGATTTGGCCGCATGGTCACCCCTGGATGGGCACAATCGCCATCGTCGGCGGGCGAACCCCACTAGCCCGTAAGGACCGCCGCTGGCCCGTCAGTCTGGCCCATAACGGGAGTATGTGCAGTTCTGCGCTATGTGGGAGACCTTCTGATGACGCTTCAGCGCCGTGTGTTTTGCAGCGCCAGGACGCAGATCATTAGCCCCGGGTCTTCAGTGATCCAGCGACGGCAGTGACCAGTATGGATTGAGGAGACGCTCTGTATAGATTGGCTGTCTGGCGGCGAACAACAAGATCGATCTGGACGGGGTGGTGGCGTGTTCAGGTGATGACGGCTCACTCCTGTCGATCGGCCGAGTACTGTGCTCGCAGCGGGGCTTGCCGCCAGTCAGGCGTTGGTGATGTCGATGCGGCGATTGATGCTTGTCGGCAGCTGGCTCGCGTTGGCCTGCGTAGCGCTGTTCGTAGCAATCAACATCCACGAGATCGGCCACGTCGTCGTCGCCAGAGTGATGGGCGACTCATCAGCCACTTACCACCTGTACGAGAACAGCCTCGACCAACGCTCTATCGGGCACACCTCGATCAACGACGCGGCGCTGACTGCCGATGACCTCATTGCCGTTTATGCCGCTGGCGTAGCCACCACCCAGATCCTGGCGGTGATTGCTGGCGCGCTTCTCCGGCGTCTCGATGGTTCCAACTCGAAAGCCAGGCCGATACTGATCTCCTTGATCGCTGCCTGCCTATTAGACGCGTTCTTCCAAGCCCTCCAGGGCTTCAGGACGTCGATTCCGCCGAGCCGATTCCCTACCGGTGTCGACGCCGTTGATTTCGCCCATCTCATTGAAACCCGAATTGGTGTCGACTCGACCCTTACCACCTGGTGCATGCTGTTGCTGTCGCTGGGCTGGATCGCCTTGTACCTTTGGGTCAGTCGGTCCTCGCTTCACCCAAGCTGGTCGACTGACCAAGCGCCAACATGATGTTCTCTATCCCTGGCTTCAGTATCGGTACACCGGCGGCTGGACTCCCTTCGCCACCGACCGCGAGCGCCTAGCCATCGCTGAGTAAGAAGCGCTCATCGCACCGTCCGTGGTCGCGTTTATGACCGTCTCAGTCACTCGGAATCGC
>JAAETI010001011.1 GCA_024228555.1 bacterium
CAATGGTGCGATCTATGCGATCGTGGCGGTTGCCCTCGTCCTGATCTTCAAGGCCACGACCCTGATCAACTTCGCTCAGGGTGAGCTGGCCATGTTCGGAACCTTCATCGCCTACGTGCTGGCCGTCCCATCAGAGGACTCTCTCCTCAGCTACTCGTTGGGGTGGGCGAATCTCAGTGTCGGTTTCTTGCCCTTGGGTCTGATCCTCGCCATCCTGGCCGCCATGGTGATCAGCGCCGCTGCCGGGGCTGCCATCGAACGAGTCCTGATCCGACCGTTCGACCCGACCGACCACTTGCCGGTGGTGTTGATCACATTCGGGTTGTTCCTGATCCTCAACGCCGTCGCTGGATATCTGTGGAACTTCAACCCCCGTGCCTTCCCCAGCCTGTTTCCCAACGGATCCGACGACTTCGTCGGGATCGGAGGCGCTCGCTTGCGCTACTCGGTCATTGGGACGTGGAGCGCTATGGCCGCTACTGGTGGGTTCCTGTGGGTGGTGCTGACCAAGACCAAGATCGGCCTGGCCTTCCGGGCTGTTTCATCCAACACGGAGTCGGCCCGCCTCGTTGGTGTCCGGGTCGGGAGAACGCTCATGTTCGGATGGGCGCTGGCGGCTGCCTTCGGCACCCTCGGCGGTTCGCTGGTTGCACCAAAGCTCTTCCTCCAGCCCAACATGATGGCGACATTGCTCATCTTCTCCTTCGCGGCTGCAACCATTGGTGGTCTTGATTCTCTGGGCGGGGCCGTTGTCGGTGGAATCGGTATCGGCCTCATTCAGAGCCTTCTCGTCGGCTACCTCGGTGACTATGACTCCGCCTTCACCATTCTCAGCCTCGCTGTCGCCTTTGTTGTCATCCTGATCGTGCTGTGGTTCCGACCCTCTGGCCTGTTCGGCACAGCCGTCGTTGAGCGAGTCTGACCGAGTCGGCACCGCACGAGCTGCTGCCATCGAGCGCTGGCCTGCTTCGCCATCAGCTCAACTCAACTCACCCCGTCAGGCGAGTGCGTTGGCGATCTGCTGGGGGTTGAATCGATCGAAGCGGGCGATCTCTGTTCCTGCCCCGTCGAGTATCACAACATCGGAGAGTGAGGAGATGCCGTAGTGCGACCACAGGGCATACCGTTCGTCGAGGATCATCA
>JAAETI010001012.1 GCA_024228555.1 bacterium
GACCAGGAGGACTTCAGCGGCGCAGTCGACATCTTCGGCGGTGTGCTGTTGGCCTTCGCTCTGGTCACGGTGTTCGTCAGCACCTTCATCATCAGCAACACTTTCAACATCCTCCTCGGGCAGCGAGTTCGGGAGTTGTCGTTGCTCCGGGCCCTAGGAGCCAGCGCCCGCCAGGTCCGGTTCAGCGCCACCTATGAGGCGCTGATCATCGGGGTCCTTGCCTCGGTTCTCGGGCTCCTGGGTGGCGTTCTCCTGGCCTACGGGCTACGCGGGCTGTTCAACGTGCTTGGCTTCGGCCTACCCAGCATCGAGCTCATCGTCTCCGTCCAGACCATCGTCATAGCACTCCTGGTGGGGGTAGGGGTCACCTTGGCCGCCTCGATGTCGCCGGCCCGCCGGGCCGCCAGCGTGCCTCCCATGGCTGGGTTGCGAGCGGGTTTTCACTACGGATCGGGTGAAGGGACCAGGCGTACGATCATCGCCATCGTTCTCGCCGTGCTGGGTGCCGCCGGCATGGCATACGGGCTCTTCGGCGGCTCGGACAACACTGCGCTGTTGCTGGCAATGCTGGGCCTGGGCGCAGTGCTGGTGTTCATCTCCGTCTCGATGTTCGCCCCCCTCTTCTCCAGCCCATCGGCTTCGGCCCTTGGAGTTCCGCTGGAACATATTCCCGGTCGGCAGATCACTGGTCACATGGCCCGGGAGAACGCAGCCCGCAACAACAAGCGGACAGCGTCCACGGCGGCCGGCTTGATGATCGGATTGGCCTTGATCGCCATGGCCACAGTGGTGGCGACGTCGCTCAAAGCATCGTTCCGGGATGTGCTGGGCTCGACCCTGACCGCCGACTACCTCATGCTGGCTCCCAACCAGGGCGACTTCAGTAACCGCTTGGCCGCCGAGGTCGACGCGCTGCCCGAGTTCGAGCAAGTCTCGGCCGTCCGCTACGGGTCGATCAGGATC
>JAAETI010001013.1 GCA_024228555.1 bacterium
AGCCCAGCGGTTGATCGGCTGTTCGCGTGTCAGCCGCCGCTCGGGGCAGCGTTCCAGCGCTGGTAGTTCGACGGTCTGAGCCGATGGGCTTGCTTCAGACATTGAACAGGCTCAGGAACAGCTGGCGCAACGCGCGCAGCGTCTGCCACACGAGCGGCTCGCTGCCATGGTCGAAGCGTGCATAGGCCCGGCCGCCAATGGCGTTGTCCGGCAACGCACTAGATACCCGCAGATCGAATTCGAAGATACTCTCGAGAACCCGGAGATTCTCCGGGGCCGTCGGATCGAGTTGTTGGGTGCCCCCGCCGGCGGTGCTCAGGGCGCTGCCGGGCAGCTCCTGGCTGGCGGCCGGCACCTCGCGTTCGATGGTCGCGGCCGCAACACTGGCAAGTGCTTCAACGAAGCGCACCTGGACCGATCGGGTTCGGCTGCGTATGAGATCCACGTCGTCCTGATCGACCACCACCCGCACGACCGGATCGTGGTCGCCGATGACATAGCCAAGCAACGTGCCCCGCTGGACGAATCGGCCGGGGAGATCCTCCGGCATCGATATCACGAAGCGTCCCGCTTCCGGGGTCCGGACCGTCAATGACTCCATCCGCTGACGCGCCAGTGCCAGCGACGCATCGATGTGCCGGATCTGCTCCTTGATCATGTCCGCCTGTACACGGTCGACGAGCTTGAGTTGGTCCAGACGCAGTTTCAGTTCGCGGTGCTCGGTCTCGAGTATCGTTATCTGCGCAGCAAGTATCGGATCCTCGAGCGCGATCAGCGGGGCGCCGGCATCGACCTCGGTGTTGGGTGTGGCGAGCAGCGTTTGGACTGTGCCCTCGGTGGCCGCCCGAACGCTGGCTCGTTCGGGCAGCCAGACCACGCCCTCCGCGATGGTCGCGTAGGGCACCGGGATGAGCGCGAAAGGTGCAATCAGTAGTGCGCTGGCACCGAAGACGACCGCGAAGGCACGCTTGCGCCGGTTGTGAAGTTTGGGGCTGGTGGCGAGAAACTTCACCCCCTTGCCGAGCGGCAGCAGGAACATGACGGCAATGGCCCAGAGCGCGAGCAGTACGCCCAGTGCCAGGAAGTTGGTGGCAAG
>JAAETI010001014.1 GCA_024228555.1 bacterium
CAATACCCAATTGGGTAAGTCGCTCGAGAAACTGTCTTCGGGTTTCAGGATCAACCGTGCAGCCGATGATGCTGCTGGTTTGGCCAAGTCCGAGTCCCTGCGTGCCGAGATCTCAGGGTCTCGCCAGGCAATCCGGAACGCCCAAGACGGTGTGAGCCTCGTGCAGACTGCTGAAGGTGCTCTCAATGAGGTGCACTCGATTTTGCAGCGTATGCGTGAGCTGGCTGTTGATGCGGCTAACACCGCAACCACGGGCGGTGTTGCTCAGCAGGCAGAGGTAACCGAGCTTATTGCCGAGATCAATGCAATCGGCACTAACACCACATTTGCAGGCCAGTCGTTGTTCTCCGGCAGTGCCCTGACGTTCCACGTTGGTTCCGGCGCCAGCCAGACCCTCAGCGTGACGGTCGGTGCGCTGACCGCAGGCGGGGTCGGTGTAGGCAGCATCGATCTCACCACTGGCGCTAACGCGGCAATCACAGCGATCGACGGTGGTATCGGTACGGTCTCTTCGACCCGGTCGGCCTTGGGTGCTACTCAGAATCGTCTTGAGCACACTGTGGCGAACTTGAGTGTTGCTGTTGAGAACCTGACTGCTTCTGAGTCTCGGGTTCGTGACACTGACATGGCTGAAGAGATGGTGTCGTTTACACGTCATCAGATCATG
>JAAETI010001015.1 GCA_024228555.1 bacterium
ACGGATCTGGTTCGGGGAGCATTGAGCGGGGCGGGGATCGGTTGGATCCTCGGTGCCTTCGGAGGGGCAATCCAGGGCTCCTCACTGTCCAACCAGGCCGAGACAACGGTCGCCTTCGTGGTCGCCGGCCTACTCATCGGCGCCAGACTCGGAATGAGCCAGCAGGCGGACGAGAATACGAAAGCCAGGATCGACGACCGGAGCCGGGGCTGGCTCTTTCTCGGACCAGCCTTGATCTTCATCTCGGTCACCCTCGTCATCCCCGCCTTCCAGACCGTGATGCTCTCACTACAAGAAAACGATTCGGAGAACATCGTCGATGGCTTCGTTGGTTTGGACAACTACCAGACGGTGCTCACCGATGCCGACAACTTCAACGCCGATCGGTTCCCCGACCTCCTGACTTCGGCGACCGAGACCAGCACCTCAATCTTCCCATGGGGTGGATCGTCTCTGTTGCCCTGGGTTGCCTTCTTCGCCATCGTAGGAGTGGTCCTGGCCTTCCTCTTGGGTCGGGAGACAGGCCAGCGGGTGAACTTCGTCGGTGCCCCGATTCTTCCCCTCCTGATTGCCGCTGGGCTCTTCTCCTTTGCCCTGTTCACCCACTTGCGGGGGACCCTGATCAACAATCTCTGGTGGGTTCTAGCTGTCCCCCTGTTGGCGACCAGTCTGGGGCTGACCATCGCCAAGTTGGCCGACGGGGCTCGATTCGAGTCAGTGGCCAAATCGTTCGTCTTCATGCCCATGGCCATCTCCTTCGTCGGGGCGTCCATCATCTGGCGGCTGATG
>JAAETI010001016.1 GCA_024228555.1 bacterium
CCCCAGGATAGGAAGCGGCCGGATGGCCTTCGGCGGTTGGTTCATTCTCGTCAGCGCTTGCTTCTCTGGCAGTCCGTGGTAAACTTGCCAGCGAGGGCGACGATGGTCGTCCGTTCCGGTCCCATAACACTCGACTGCTGCGGGCTTTGGTTCCCGTAGACGATAGAAAGGGAGGGCTTGCGGTTATGTTTGGTATTCTGACCAAGGTGGCCTGGGTCTGTTGGGTAATCTTGCTCATCGCGGTGCTCGTGAGCACGGTGTTGATGGCGAGAGATGAGCGACATGCTCCGCAAGCGGATCGGGGGTACGGCTGCATCATCATCCCTTTACTGTACGTCTTCATGGGTGGAATGGGGTGGCTGCTCTGGATCGCCACGAATAGTGAATCACAGGGCGGTGTTCTTACGACGGCGATAGTGCTGGCGTACCCGGTGCTCATGATGGTCGCGATTCCGACCGTCAAGGGCTACGAGCGGTGGCGTTTCGAGCGGGAGTACGCTCGCGTGGGGAGCTTCAAGGACCCGGCCCTGCGTCCCTTCGCCGCGGCGATTCTCGCAGGCGACGCCGACGTCTTGGCGAGCCTGCTCGACGGCAAGCCCGCGCCGGAGGGTTTGGACCGCGCCGAGCACGATATGCTGGGCTATGCCCTCGAGGCGTTTCGGAGTCGCAGGGGGTCGCTGGACTGCGTCCGAGTGATGCTGGAGGCCGGGACCGATCTCAATACCGCGAGTCTGCCCGATGGTCGTGCCCCGATTCACTTCATGATCACCAACACGACCGCTGGCGGCCGAGAGGCTGTGCATCTCCTTCTGAAATATGGCGCCGATCCGAACGTGCCCGATCCGGTCACCGGCAACACGCCCATTAACGGGGCGGGCGACAGTGTCGAACTCGTCCGGGCCTTGCTTGAGGCCGGGGCGGATATGGACCGGATTCAGGCCAATGGGGTGACCGCGCTGGTTGAGTACGTCGCTAGGCGCGATTGGGAGGCCGCCCAGTTCCTGGTGGAGCGTGGAGCACGCCTGGATGTGGCGAACGAGGACGGCCTATCGCTCGATTACTACCTCAAGGACTGGAAGAAGAGCGTATACGGCGAGCATCTGGAAGGCTGGGACAGACTGCGCGAAGCCATCGCCGCGCGGGGGAAAGAGCTGCCATGACCCGCGTGCAAACATGAAACCGTCCGATGAAACGCTCGCCGCGATTGCGGATCTCCCCGCTGCGCTTTGTGCAGTCGTGGCGGCGGAACTGGCTGCGGGAAACGTGGTCGCCGAGGTGCTCCACGGCCATCCTGTGCCGCCAGCCGGCGTCGGCATTAGGCTTGTGCGTCCGCTTTCGGTTCCGCTGCCATCGGCGGCCGCCGGGGTGCGGCCCTGGGGGTTTTCCGCTTGGGATGGTTCCTGCGGGTATTCGGACGAGCCGAAACACAACTTCGTGCTCGGGCCTGCGGAAGCCCCCGCGGATCAGCCCAGCATGGCGGAGATCCGTGACGCCGCCAATCGGCCGTCCCGGGCGGCCGTCGCGGCTGCGTCGGATTCATTGCTGGACCGCTTCAAGCGAAGCCTGGAAATCGACTACGAGAAGTGGCGCGAGGGGACCGGTTACGATCTCGACGCGATTCGTGATGCGTCGGTTGCCGATCGGGCGTCGATCGAATCCTTGTTGCGCCAGCGGGGCGTACGTGGTTGGCGTGATGTCGAGGCCTTGTGGGTGCTGGACTCGCCTCGGGCACGCGATGCGATGCGATCGGCGATAGCTTCAGGCGATCACGAAGTCGCCCTGGCCGTCGTACGCTATGCGCCCGAGGTGCTCGACGAGGAGACGCGGACGGCGATCATCGTGCGAGGTTTGGAAGGGGTGACGTTCTTCGGTGGTCTGCTGCAGGCCCTTAACCAGGCGGAGGCCCATCATCCGGCCCCAGTGATCGAGGCCCTTCTTCGCGGTGTCCTCAGGCGTGACGGGGACGTCGCGGCAAGTTTTGCCGCGATGCTGATGTTTCTGCATGGCCGGGCCGAGACTGCATTCGATATGGACCAGCGCCCGTTCTTTCTCACCTTCAATACGGCGGACCCGACTGCGCGGGCGGCGGCTTTTCGCGCGCTGTGTGGCAAGATCGGCGTCGACGCGGGGAGATACCTGGATCTAGGGTAGCTCGTATTCCCTCAGCCGGGCTTGGCCGCATGTGCGTCAGGTGATCCTGATGGTGGTGGCAGCGGAAGAAGCGGAAGAAACAGAAGAAGCAATGCAAGCCGTCGCGGATACCGGCCAATAGGAAGCTGACCAGGTAGAGGCCTTGCATGATCGAGTCTCTCTTCAGCGTATTAGTTCGTGACTTTTTTGACGAGAGACCGTAGAATATCGTCGACCGAATGTAGCCGTTAGTCTCGGCGGCGGTCGGAAAAGCACACATCTAATGCTGGTTACGCCGCATAAGAACAGGAATTGCATCACTGCTATGTTCTTTGGATGCAAACCATCGCAATCGGGCGCAAGGCCCATTCTACGCAGCAAAGGAGAAGATATGAGCGACAGCGACCAAGTAGTTCACGCCCCCAAGTCATCGGCCGACATGGCGGTCGAGCAATTGGCCTATGTGGAGTCTTTTGATGCAGTAGTGGACAAGGACTATGCCTACGTGGTCTACAAGGAGACGAAGACCGGCACGGGCAAGTCTGTGATTCGAATCAAGGGCTCGGTCACCGCAGGCACGGTGTTCGACCCCGAGTCGTCCGCACTGAAAGGCTCGCTGAAGAAGGCGGCTGGCCATGACGAACCCTACCTGGTGTGGGGCTTCAATCTCCAGCCGAGCGAGAATGACCCGCGACTGGTCGAGAACCGGGTCGTCCTCGACAGCGACGGCAAACCGTCCACTCTTGAGGTCCACCTGATCACGCGCAAGGCCGACCAGTCGCCCAGAGACAAGAAGATGGTGTCAGTCCCCTGGCCCCAGAGCGAATAGGTATTGCAAGTTACAGGACAAAGTGAAACGTCGCGCCAGTAGCAACCGCGGCGAAGAACGGCCGCACGAGGAGCTTGTCTCGCCGTGCGGCCGTTTCTCTTGTCTGCATGAACGCGCCGCCTGGGCGGTTGGCACGTTCTCATTCATGGCGGGGGGGCAAGGTCTCCGCGCCGCTGTTGGCCCTTCACGCCAGTAGGGTCATGATCATGTCACCCATGGCCTGTGGGTCCTGAACGTATTCGCTGGCCGGCCCGCCGCACGCGACGGTCAAGATGCGGTCGTTCAACGCTACTTGCACGCCCCGAACGGCATGGTCGTAACGCAGCGTCAAGCCATCAAGTGCGGCGATAACAGGTTCCTTCTTGGTCTGGTCGTAGGCCATCACCATCAGTGCTCCCATGGCGGCGCCCATTGCGCCGGAGACCACCAGATTGAAGTGGTCCTGGTCTTCATCCATGCTGTCCCACTCGACCTCAAGAGCAAACTGCTTGCCGAACATCTGCGACATCTGGTCTCGCATGGACCCCATCATGTCCGATTCCATCGACGAGACCATCTGGAGGAATGGGTTGGGGGCATCAGTCTCTTGGGTCTGGGGCGGCGCGATCCGAGTGTCTTCCTCTTCCTCCTCGATGTCCTCGACGTCCTCCGGTTCCTCGACGGGAGCTTCTTCCTGGGCTTGGGGAATCGGCAATTCCTTTGCCGCTTCAACGAGTTCGTCCTGGAGTTCGTCCGTTGTGTAGCAGGCGCTCCTCTCAACCGTAGGGGTGCTGATGGTGACCGTCATGCCGTCGACCGTGATCTCCCGCTGATCAACGCTCTGGACGTTGCGGAAATGCAGCGTCTCCAGGCACTCGGCGAGTGGAGTTGTGCTCTTCAGGTGGAATAGCGCATAGAGCACGGAACTGAGCACCTCGTCACGGAATCGCTTCAGCGCGATCAGGGTGTCTTCGCCGCCCTCGATGGCCCGGAAGCTGTCCCAGTCGACCGTCACCTGCGGCGTGAAACCGACTTTCTTGGTGCACTCTTCAATGAAGCTGGCCACCTTGACTTCCGACCGTCTGATGGCTCCGCTGAGGTCCAGGTCGAGCGTGTCACGGATCATCCATTCGATCTCGTCTGAAGTGAATACCTTCGTGGATGCCAAAGGATTATCCATCTTGGGCATCAGGCTGGGCATCACTGACAGTTGGCCGTCTTTGAGTGTGCATTCGCACAGCCGCCAGTCGTTCATACTCATGATGCGAATGCTCTTGATGCTCTGGCGGATCTTTTGGATCGACGCATCCTTGGGCGCGTCGCGGTCTTCGCTGCGATGGTGCTCCAACGTCGACAACGCTGAACGAATGGGAGATATCGCCGAGGTGAGCAAGCGTTGCGGGCACTGCTCGTCGTCGTTCATGGTGCCCCAGGCGATGTGCCATACGAGGTCTTCATTCTCCAGCAGGTCGCCGATCGATTCCATTTCATCGTCAAACCGTTCCTCGATCTTCGCAATCCCGGCCCTGAATTCGGCGCTCAGGCAATCGGGGCTGTAGAGTTCGGGCGCAAGCTCTTCCTCTGACTCCCTGACGTCCTCCAAGGCGCTTTCCATGTCGTCCATGACGCCTTCGATCCCTTCCTTGACGGCGCCCAGCAGTTCATCCGGCACGGCGCCCATCGCCTGCTTGAGCGTCATGTCCATGTCGATCTTGGGCCCATCATCGGTCTCCACGCAGACGAAGGGAATCGTCTGTTTGCCCCTGCCCGTCGGCGTGTCCATCTCCAGTTGTGTTGGGACCATGATCCCCTCTGCCTGTTCCTCGGCGTCAAGGATCGAGTAGATCAGCTTCTCGTTCTCGCCGTCCATCGGCAGGTTCATCGACTCAACATCGCCGAGGAACATTTCTTTGGCTTCGTCGAATCTGCTGCACAGTACGTGCTTCATGAACGTGTGTACAGTTTCCTTGGCGGCTTGTTTCGTGATCGACATGGGCTGTATCTCCTAAGGATAGCGTCTCCGTTCGATACGAGATGTGGTGGCCGTCATTCCGTAACGGACACCAGAATACATCATGATACTGGCACTGAGGGCGCCTGAAATGCCATGCGTGAATCCCCTGCAAACGGAGAGCGAAACCGCGCCCAGGCAAATAGCGAGTATATGCCGAAGATCCGGGGAAGTAAAGTCTTTCTGGCACTTATCCTGGTTGCCCCACCACCAAACTACACACCGGCTCCTCCTCCTACCGCTGGCCCGAACTCATCGCCCGCGTATTTGGCGAGGACGTACTGCGCTGCCCAAACTGCCACGGACACCGCACCCTGCTCACCGCCGTCACTGACCCTTTCGCGATCAGGCGCATACTCGCCCACTTTGGCCTACCCACCAAAGTGACACCACTAGAGCCCCCACGCCCACCGCCTGAGCCTGACTTGCCGTGGGAGAGTTGGGGCGACACTGCCTAGCTCCCCCACGCCAAGCCTCCGCGACCTGTCGGTGGATAGGAATTCCAAGCGGGCAGTTTCAGGAGAGCGGGGGGAGCCAGGTGGGGCGGGGGGGGGGAGCATGGGGACGGATTGTAGGCAATTGCCAACCAAACGGGGCCTCCGGGGCGAGGATCGGCGGCGGGGTCAGTTGATTTCTGGTGGCGCGCTCAGTGCGACCAAGGCGCCTTGCCATGACTTCGGGGGCCGCACCCATTCGACTTAGTTGCAGCAGGAGCTTTAAGTGCTCTTTGGTCCACGGCTTTCCGTGATTGTTTGGATTCTCGGCCATGTGGTGGCCTCCTTGGATTGTCAATTTCAGTTGCGGTTGCCTAGCACCCATCTGGTACTGGCCTGAGGCCTATTCTATTCACTGGGAATGGACCGTTCCAACGTCGGGGTAGGGATTTGTTAGGGCTTGACAAAGCTAGTGATAAACTGGATTATCGCGAGCAGTGTGGGTTGCCTTGGAAAACGAGACGCTTCGAAGAGGGGGTAAGGAGTATCGACTTGGCGATGCTTTGGGGGCCATTCAGGCCCTGGACAATGCTACCCACAAAATGCTTTTTTAATATCTGCACAGAAACGCTAACCAACCCGAATCCTTCGTTACTACCGACCCCTCATGCTCAATCACTGAGTGTCCATTTCCTCGGTGTGCATGGCGACCTCCCACCACCCAAGCGACCCGGACCCGTCCTCGCCAAGGAGGATCTTTCGCACTGCGATTACAGCCATTCTCGGGTCGTTGCCTTCCCAGTCGGCAGGAGGTGGCTCTGCATCTCCTGGGATCAATGACTTTACTGCAGCGCGATAAATATCATCAGGAAGCCACATTGCCATCTCCCATCCGAGGGCTTCGACGGCTGCAAATTCCTCGGGTCGCTCTTTGCCGTCCAATCGTCTGGCCGTGGATAGGAATTCCAAGCGGGCAGTTTCGGAGGAGCAGGGGGAAGCCAGGTGGGGTGGGGGGGGGAGCATGGGGTTGATTGTAGGCAATTGCCAGTCAAACGGGGCTCCCGGGGCGGGGATCGGTGGTGCGGTGGCGGCAAAAAGGGCAGGATTTTGTATTGGGACCATAAGGCGCTAGCCCGGGACCTTGA
>JAAETI010001017.1 GCA_024228555.1 bacterium
CAAGGCGCGTTCGAGGCCGCCTTGGCCGTTCTCGGTGTGCAGCCGTATGCACTCCCAGCCATCGGCCAACTAACGTTCGAGGCGGTTGACCAGGCCTTGGATGCTCTGTCTCATCTGGATCGCTCTGGGCGCGAAACCTTCATAAAAGGCGCGACCGCCCTCGTTCTCCACGACCAGAAGACAACGGCCGAAGAAGCAGAGCTGATACGTGTCGTCGCTGACGCGGTCCGCCTCCCAGTCCCGCCGCTCCTACCCCACTGACTGGCATCAAGAGCTGACTCCGGTGACAGCGGAGGCCGGATATGCCCGGCATCTGATCCCGGTTGCCGGCGACGAGATTGGGCTGCATTGGCGGCGTCTACCGACACTGATGACGCACCATCTCTCACATTGATGGGCTTTGTCTCTGATACCTATGGGTCATGAGGCCCAAAGTCCCTTTGAGCGCTACTGGCCCCAGCATAAGTTCAGAATCAGACGGGGATTCATCTGCCAATACGTGACGGGTGCGTTCCTGCCTCTACAGGGCATCTACGACCAAACCATATTGGAGAGGGAGCGGACAATGAAACTCCGACCATTGATTAGTGCTGTCTTCGCCTTTGCACTCATCGCCGCCGCGTGCGGGAGCGACGATGCAGCTGACGACGCCACAGACGACGAAGGAGCGCAGCAGACAACTGCCTCAGAGAGCACCGACGAGGACTCAGAGAGTACCGACGAGGACTCAGAGAGTACCGACGAGGAATCCGAGGGTACCGACGAGGACTCAGAAGGTACCGAGGAAGAGGC
>JAAETI010001018.1 GCA_024228555.1 bacterium
CGCCCAGATGCCGACCCGATCACCAGGATCGAAGCGGCCGAGCAATGCTCGCGCCAGTTGCTCTGACTCCTGAAGCATGGAGCCGAAGCTCCACTCCCTCCGAGAAGCGCTCGCGATGCCCCTCGAAACCAGCCCGATCGCTTCGGGGGAGAGCTCAGCGGCTTCGCGAAGTGTGCCGCCCACGGTTGTCTCACGTACTGGTTTGGAAACGTCGGATGGGACCTGGGACGTGGAAGGGATCATGGTCCCGACTCCTTCTGATCAGGGTGTGTAGCCCTTGGCGACCGCCTCGAAGATCATCTCACGCTGAAGCTCATTCGCTCCTTCTCCCCATTCGTTGATCTTGCAGTCGCGGTAGAAACGTTGGGCCGGGCTGTCGAGCATGTACCCGTTGGCGCCATGGAGGTGCAGACACCTCTCGCTCACCCATGTTGCTGTTTCTGAGGCGACGAGCTTGGTGATCGATGCGTCGGTGTCGTAGGGCTCGCCGCGCGCCATCTTCTCCGCCGTCTCATAGACGAGAAGACGTACTCCTCTGAGACGAACGGTCATCTCGGCGATCGTCATCCGGACGGCTTGCTTGGTTGCAAGTGGCCCCCCGAACTGCTCCCTGGTCCCGACATGGGCGACTGCTGCTTGAAGGGCGGCGTTTCCCAACCCGAGGGCGAGCGCTCCAGCGAAGATCCGACCCTGGGAGAGCACTGCCAGGCATTGGCGGAACCCGTTGTCGAGTTCACCGACCAGCCGATCGGCTGGGACCACACAATCATCGAAGTGGAGTTCGGCCAGTTCCGAAGGGCGCATTCCCAGCTTGGCCATCGAGCTACGGGTGAGGCCCTCACTCTCACCGTCCACAGCCAGCACCGAGAGGCCGCCGAGGCGGCCCGGCTCACCACTCGTTCTGACCACGACCAGGATCACGTCGGCGAAGGTGGCGTTGGTGATGTACATCTTCGAGCCGTTGAGTACGAACTGGTCTCCGTCGCGGCGAGCAGCGCACCTGACCTGGGTGACATCTGCGCCTGAGTCTGGTTCTGCGTAGGCCCACGCACCCGTGAGTTCACCGGCAAGCAGTGAAGGTACGAACTGATCGCGCAGGCTTGTATTCGCAACCGTGGTCAGCGCAGCAGTCGCCAGCGACGTGTGGACATAGATGCCGAGAGCCGTGCCGGCAGACCCGCGTGCCAGTTCTTCGAACATGATGCAGCGTTCGAGCGGTCCTCCGCCTGAACCCCCGATCGACTCATCGAATCCGACTCCGAGCCAGCCGAGCTCGCCGAGCTGTCCAAAGAGGTGCATCGGGTAGGGATGGATGCTGTCGTCCCTGTCCCAAGTTGTGGCGTGTGGGGTGATCTCGGTCTCGACGAAACGAGATACTTGGGAGCGGAACTCGTCGTGTTCCGCGGACGGCTCATACACCTCGGAACTCCGGACGTCGCTTCTCCTGGAAGGCCTTGACTCCCTCGCGGTGATCATCGGTCTGAATGCACTGCACCTGGGCGAAGATCTCGAACTCGAACTCTGCGTTCATGTCGACACCGAGCGAACGGTGGATGGCCCGCTTTGTCCAAGCGTGTGCTAGTGGTGGGCCCGCCGCAAGCCTCGCAGCAACCTTGGCCACTTCCGATGCGTGGTCCGCTGCTGGCACGACGTTGTGTAGAAGCCCGATCTCGAGTGCCTCCGCCGCATCGACGAGTCTGCCGGTGAACATCAGGTCCTGGGCCTTTGTCAGACCGACCATGCGTGGAAGGAACCACCCAGCTGACATGTCGCAGCCGGCCAGCCCGATGCGCGTGAAAGGGGCACCCAGACGGATGCCCTCTGCCGCTATTCGAAAGTCCGAGGCCAGGGCCAGTCCAAGACCTCCACCGACGGTGTCGCCATGCAGGGCTGCTATCACGGGCTTGTCCATGGACACGATCGCTCTTACGGGGTCGAGATACATGCGAACGATCGGTTCCCACTCCTGGGGGGCTCTCTCGATCATCTCCCCCTGGTCGGCACCCGCGCAGAACACCTTTCCGTTACCGGCCAGCACCACTACGCGGACATCTGGCGACTCGGCAACTTCGTCGAGGGCAGCGACGAGCAACTCGACCGTCGGATTGGCCAGGGTGTTGAGCTTGTCTGGGCGGTTCAGCGTGACTGTCCCGACTCCGTCTGCGATGTCGACCAGGATGTCTGCGTTGTCCATATCGCTTGGCTTGTCTGTCATTGGGCATCCTCTTCGTCGGGGATGAGAACGGTTCTTGCGGTACCGAATGGTTTGGTGAAGATGGGGGCTGCCTCGCTGAGAGGAACCTCGCGTTGCACCGATAGCGACACATCGAGCCTTCCCGCTGCGATGAGAGCGATGACGGTCTCGATCTCGGCCGGAGTGGACCCGAAAGACCCGAGCACGGAGAGCTCTGAGCCGATGAACATGGCGAGGGGCGGGAGCTGTGGTCTTGCGGCACCCACACCGACGACGACCAGCCGACCGCCGGGAGCGAGTGCAGCCAATCCCAACTCGACGGTCTCGGCCCGTCCCACGCATTCGAGCACTAGCGATGCTCCACGGGCGAGGCGCCGCAGTGCTTTGGCGGGTACGTCTTCGCTTGCCGGGTCGAGTACAGCGTCGGCCCCAACAGCGAGGGCAGCATCGCGGGCCCCAGCAACCGGATCGACGGCAACCACCCGCGTGGCCCCGCAGAGCCTGGCGAGTTGCACCGCGTGTAGGCCGAGGCCACCCGCGCCGATGATGACGACAGTCTCACCGGGCCGCAGTCCGCCGATTGTCGTCAGGGCGTGGTACGGAGTCGCGATGGCATCGGAGGCGATGGCCCCGACCGAGTCAGATATGGAATCGGGCAGGGCAATCAGGCATGAGGTGGGGAGGGCAACCTTCTCGGCGAATCCACCCTGGCGAGCCATGCCAAGCACCGCTGGCCTGCGGCAGCGATTCGGTTGTCCTGATCGGCAGGCCAGGCAAACCCCGCAGGAGACCTGGCCAAACGAGGCAACCCTTGCGCCCGGCTCCCATCCCTGGACCCCGGGGCCGATGTCGACGATGGTGCCTGCGATCTCGTGGCCTGGCACCGTTCCGGGCGCGACCCCGAGTTCACCAGCGACGATATGTCTGTCGGTTCCGCATACGCCCGCTGCGTCGACCGCGAGCAAGACCTCACCTGGTGCTGGTGTCGGCTCGTCGATGTCTGTGAGGTCGATCTGGCCGGGGCCGTTGTAGACGAGTGCCTTCATCGCAGGCCCATGTGACGGGCAATGATGTTGCGCTGGATCTGACTGGTGCCACCACCCAGCTCGCAGCCGCGCACTTCGATGTTTCTGCGCACGAAATGCGAATCGCGTTCCCAGCCGGCGGCACCCGCGACCTGCAGGGCGGCGCTGGTGGCACGGGCTGCGACATTGTTGGCGAGCATCTTCGCCATAGAGGCCTCCATGTGGCATGGACCTTCGACATCTCGCTTGTGTGCAGCTGCATAGACCAGGAGTCGGGCAGCGGCGACCTCAGCCTGGGCTTCCGCAAGGGGATGGGAGACGGCCTGAAATCGTGAGATCGGCCCGCCGTACTGCTCGCGGGAGCACGCGTAGGCCACTCCGTCGTCGATTGCTGCTTGAGCGACTCCAATCGTCTGAGCAGCGTTGGCCAGCCTTTCGGGGTCCATGAGCTTGGCCAGGTTCAGCCAACCCTCGTCGACCTCGCCGAGCACTGCGTCGTCGCCAACGATCACATCGTCGTAGTGCACGTTGTTCACCATCAGAGCCTTCATGGCTGGGAACTTGCGCTGAACAAAGCTCAGGCCCTTCGCTGGGTTCTCGACGAGGAAAAGGGTCAGACCCTTGTTGCGAGACTGGCCGGGGTGCGAGCTGGTCCGTGCCGCGGTGATGATGACTTCGGCCCGCTCTGCTCCCGAGATGGGGCCCTTGACCCCGTTGATACGCCAACCTCCATCGACCTTCTCCGCAGTTGCCTCCATACCGGCGAAATCCGACCCGGCAGCTGGCTCTGACATGGAGAGCGCAAACCGCTTGTCGCCGGCGACTATCGCGGGCAAGTAGCGGCTGGCCTGCTCGTCGGATCCACAGATGTGCAGGGCATGTGAGCCGAAGATCGTGCCGGTGATGTAGAGAGTCGACATGGCGATCGAGGTCTTCCCAACCTCCTCGACGAACACACACAGGTCCAGGACCGAGCCGTCGGACCCGCCGTGTTCGGCGGGAACAGGTATCCCAGTCCATCCACGTGCTGCCGCCTCGCGGTAGAAGTCGTCGGGGTACTCCTCGTCGGTTTCCATCTGGAGTATTCGCTCAGGGGGGTAGTTCTCGTCGAGAAAGGAGCGCACATCTGCGCGCATCTCGAGCTGTGCCGGTGAAAGGTAGACGTCCATCAGTGACCTCGAAATATTGGTTGACGCTTCTCGCGGGTTGCAGCAAGCCCCTCACGAAAGTCCGATGACCCGATCACGCGAGCCTGGATGGCGGCCTCATGATCGAGTTGCTCGGCGATGCTGCGGTCCTCGATGCCAAGAAAGGCCAGCTTGTTGCCTCTAGCGGCCATGGGAGCGAGAGCCGAGAGCCGGTCGGTGAACCGATCGACTGCCTCTTCGAAAGTGGAGGCAGGTGCAACTTCGGTGACCAGGCCCTTGGAGAGTGCTTCGTCCGCGCTGAACACGGCTCCAAGGGTGACGATCTCCATCGCTCGCGCCGGACCCACGAGACGGCTGAGCCACCAGGTCGCTCCGGTGTCTGCTCCCGCGAGCCCTAGACGGGCGAACACGAATCCGAGACGGGCTGTGTTGCTCATGATGCGAAAATCGGTGGCCAGCGATACTGCTGCACCTCCGCCGAAGGCATCACCATTGATCGCAGCCACCGTCGGAATCTCGAGGCCAGCCAGAGCCAGGACACCGTCGTTGGCATGGCGCAGCTCTGCCTCAGCGAACGCAGTGTCCCCGTCGAGGAGGGCCTGGAGGGAGTCGAAGTCGCCGCCGGCGGAGAATGCAACTCCCTCACCCGTGATGACGAGAGCACGAGCCGAGTCGTCCGCGGCGACAACTCCGCAAGCGTCAGCGATTTCGGTGAAGGCTTGCGGGTTGAAAGCGTTGCGGACTTCGGGTCGACCGAATGTGAGGGTGTACACCCCCCGCGCGTCCCCCTCGAGGGAGAGAAGCTCAGACATCGATCTTGAACACCTTCGCCGCGTTGTCGCGGAGGATCTTGCGGGTTGCGTCCTCGGAGAACCCGCAGTCGTAGACATCGTCAACCGTGCGCTTGAATGGCAGGAGCGGATAGTCGGTACCCCAGATCATCTTGTCCTGGCCGTGCCCACCCGAGAACTTCTTGACGCTGTCTGGCCAATGGCGGGCTGGCCTCGCGGATGATTCGACATACACGTTGGGGTGTTTCCAGGCGAGGATCATCATCTCCTCCTCCCATGGGTTGCCCACATGGGTCCCGAGGATCCGCAGATCGGGGAAGTTGAGGGCCACCTGGTCGAGGTGGATGGGCCGCCCGCACTCGGAAGGCAGTAGTGGGCCGGTGTGGCCGATCTGGATGCAGATCGGGATGTCGTACTCAACACAGGCAACGTAGAACGGCCAGTACATCCGATCCGTAGGAGGAGGGGCCGTGGTGCGCCCGTCTCCGTACTGGTATGGCTCGAGCCTGAAGGCTTTGTAGCCGAGCTCCTCCACACAGCGGCGGAACTCGTGCATGGCTGGCATGGTGTCGCGGATATCGACCGTGAAGGCACCGATGAAGCGGTCCGGCGCCTGGGCGACATAGTTGGCGTTCTCGTCGTTGTCGACCACCCAGGTGTCGAGGAACTTGAAGGAAGAAGCAACGCCGATGTCGACCCCCCCATCGTCCATCTCCTCGATGACCTCATCGAGGGTGAAGCCCTTGCGGAAGCGCTCGGCGACTCCGTACTTGTTGAAGATGTGCCAGAACGAGTCTGGCCAACGCTCGGCGGTTTCCGGAGACATGATCGACATCCATGCGTCGATGGCTCCAACACGTTCTGTGCTCATTGTTCTCTTTCAGTTTCCAGGATTGATGAGTGAGCGGGAGATGAGCTCCCGCATGATTTCCGATGTGCCTGCTCCGATGGAGAAGCCGGCCGCGTCGCGGTAGTAGCGGGGAATCGGTGACTCCTCCATCTGGCCAAAGCCACCGTGTAGCTGGAGTACTTCGGCCGCGACGGATTGCACGGCTTCTGCCGCGTACAGTTTTGCCATCGAGACGGCCAGGTCACCACTGGGATCAGCATCGCTGAGTAGCCGAGCGGCCTGGTAGGAGAGGAGGCGGGTTGCCTCACACTTGGTTGCCATCTCAGAGAAGCGGTGACGCCAGGTTTGGAACCCCAGCAGTGTGCTGCCGAATGTCTCGCGCTCGGCTGCGTAGTCGACACCCAACTCAATGAGGCGCTCCATGATGCCGACCGCGAAAGATGCGATGACGAGTCTCTCGCCACCGAAATGGGAGAGGATGTAGCGCAGGCCCTGTCCCTCTTCGCCGACCAGGTTCGAGACAGGGACGCGACATTCGTCGAAGAACAACTCACCGGTGTCTGAGGCCCGCACACCGAGCTTGTCGAGGCGTCTCCCGACTTCGAAACCTGGTGTGTCGGTGGGAAACACGACGACAGAAACACCCTTGGAACCCGGTCCACCCGTGCGCACCGCGAGGGTGAGGAAGTCGGCCCTGGTGCCGTTCGAGATGAAGGTCTTCTGTCCCGAAATGATGTAGTCGTCGCCATCACGTTTGGCCTGGGTCGTGATGGCTGCAACATCGGATCCCGCGCCTGGTTCCGATACCCCGATTCCGCCGATCAGCTCACCTGCGATGGCCGGGACCATCCA
>JAAETI010001019.1 GCA_024228555.1 bacterium
ACCGGCCTACTCGACACGCTCGCGGACACACACGACCAAGACTCACTAGCGCTAATGAACACGCTAGGTGATGTCCTCAACGACATGGACGCCGTCGACGAGGACCTAGAGGAGTTCGTGGGTGTCGTGTTCGCATCCGCCCGTCATAACGAGCCTGAAGCATCATGAGCGACCGATCATGTGCAGACAAGCGCGGCACGCCGGAGGGCTATCAAGAACACCGCGCCGCAGGCGAACCCGGATGCTCGGCCTGTCTCGAGGCGATGCGAACCTACAACCAGATGCACCCACCAAAACTCAGCTCACAAGCCGCCACATCACCGCTCGGCCAAAGAATCCTTGATCATCTCACCAACGTCGACACCGCAACACCGCAAATGATTAATAGCTCTGTCAGTCGCAGCCGAAACCGTGGTCGCGTCAAGAGAGAACTCCGAGCACTTGAGCTTGCCGGATTGGTCTGGCGGGACAACGATCTCTATTCGTTGCCTAACCGACTCAGTGATAACGAGCCT
>JAAETI010001020.1 GCA_024228555.1 bacterium
ACCTGCGATCAACCCTGACTGACCAAATGTGAGTGGCGATAGCCTCGACCTCGCCCCTGTGGCGCAGCCTGGTTAGCGCAGTGGACTTTTAATCCATTGGTCGTGGGTTCGAATCCCACCGGGGGCACTGCGGATCCCGCTCCAGAAGCGGCTGGTCAGCGGGTTGCGGGCGTGCCGTATGGTACCGCTGAGTACGGCTCGTGGGGCCCGATCCCCCGGTGTTGTGAGTACATAGTGAGTACAGCTGCGGGGTCCCAGGCTTGGATTATCGTCGAGGTTCGCAGGGATTGGGCGGTGTCTGAGCACATGGTGGGCTCCCCCGCCATCAAAGACGACGCAGTCTGTCCGGACGTGGTCGCCCGGCTTCGGTGACCTGCGACGGCAACACATACGTTTGCGTCCGTTTGCCGATTCAGATCGTTCTTGTGCGTGGGCTATGGCTATCACTTTGGCTACCAGATGCTTCAGCCACCACTCCCGCTCCTGGCCACCAGGAGCGGCGTTCGGGGTCGCGGACCTTGTGCGGTCCGAAGTCTGTATCTGGATTCGACGCCTAGAACGACTCACCCTCTTCAACGACGTGCTCCAGGTGGTTGTATTGCTCTCATAGCCGTTGTGGCAGCTTTCGGAGGCGTCGTGCTGGCAATGGCCGAGCCGGTCAGGAACCTCGATGCCGCGTGAGCCTATGAAGACGATGCCAAGGTCGGCTGCTCGGGCCAGGGAATCCAACAAACGGCGACTGGGTAGACCAAGCTGGCGGCCTAGATCCCCACTCGTCTACGGGTTCGGGTAGGTGTAGGCCAACCGGTGAACCAGGAGCGTTTTGAGCAAACACGAAACCGCGGATACCGCTCCGAGGCCTCCCCGGATCGGCGAGCGCACGCCCTCTCTATCGAACTCCGAGGTGTCCCGATTGTAGTGCTCGATCAGTTCATCATGGTGGGCCGAGACAGCGGCGCGTACGAGGACGGACCGGGACGCTGACTCCGCGGGCGGGTCCTCGTGTGTCCATGAGATCTGATTGAGGGGAGAACCTGCTGCAGTTAGCGGTTCCGGTGGCGTCTCAGATGGAAGGGGGTCCCGACAGGAGACCGCACACATCCATCTGATCGTAGAAAAGGGACAATGCTGCCCTCAACGAGGTCGGGATCCAACCTCTTCAGCCAGTGAACTGGCAGACTAATTACATGGCTGCAACTTGCGATCGACAGATACGGGTGAGCCTGGGCTCTGCATTTGGGTACTCCCAGGTGCTACAGCCTGGTTGGACCTCGTCCGATAGTAGAGGTAGCTTGGGGCGCTCAGCCCGGCTGGCAGATACGCATCCCCGGCTTGCCCACACCCTTCGCACAGAAATCGCTCAGAAATCCACAGACTTTGTTAGTTGCCCTCTTCCTACCCACAGCCGGTTGCTGCAAAACTTCGAACGATGACGCCACAGACTGACCAGATCGGGATAGATCGAGAGTTGACTCGACTGACACCAATGGAGATCACCGCTGGCGAATCAGAGCGGATCGACGAGCTGCTGACCGTTGCAGCCTCTCTCGACCTGACCAACGCCGTCTACGTGAGCACACCGATCACTAGCGGACCGCTCTACTACCGACTGCTGGCGCAGGCTGCTCGCTCCCTCGCTGACGATGATGCCAGTTGCCTCTTAGCGACGGAGGTTCGGGAGCCCAACCTCGAAGCGGCCGCCGAGGCGACACGTGAGGTTCGATTGCGGTACCCGGGGTCGCCAGTCATCAACCCATCCCTTGTCCGTCTTGTGAATGCATCGCAAAACCTCTATAACGCATTCTGGGCTGCCTTGATCGAAAGGCACGTCGCTCGGGTGGTTGCGGCCGATGGCTGGCCCCTCAGCTCGGGAGCCCGAATGGAGGTCTACGTAGCTCTGAGGCTGGGAAGGCCTGTAGAGAGCCAACAGGGTGCGGCGGTTGCATGGCAAGAGTATGACGAAGAGACTGCCAAGGCGGCCGATGAACTGCGCAGCCTGCGCTTTGGCGAAGACTCGATTACGGACTACCTGACTGTGGTTGTGCCGCCGGCGTACCTTTAGGCCCGAGCCCTCAGTGGCCTTGGCCCGATTCTCAAGTTGCCGATGGTACGCCGACTCGGCTGCGGCTAACGTCAAGCACGATGGCACACGATGGTCAGCCGAACCAAGACTCGACCGGGATCGGAAGGTCGTTTCCGTGGGACCACGAGATCGCTGCGGTTGCAGAACTACTGGAGGGTGCTCTCTCTACCCTCATCGACCATAGCCACGATGGCAGGTGGCCCTACGCCATTCATCTCGATCAGACTGGGTCTACAGCCGAACTTGATGTCGTGAGGTCGCCGAGTACTGTGGCGATGGTTGGCTTCTCGTTAGCCGCCACATCCGGACGCCTCGATGTCTCCGAACAGCTCGCCGATTCAGGTCAGTTCCATAGAATCGCCGCCTCAGCCTCGCATGTCGCTGCGATCGCCGGTGCAATCGATTGGCTGACTAGGACGCTATCTCAGCTTGAGCACCCGACCGTCAAGGCCAACCAAGGCGAGCGAATCACCAGGATAGTCGAGGAAGTCCAACACCTTATCGATGCTCATGCCGAGGAGCCTGAGTACCGTTCGGTTCGGAAGAGACTTCACGACATTCATGGTGACTTGACGGACTTGAGCCCGTCTCCTCAAGGAGGAGGTCCAGTCACAAGGTCCTCCCTGTTCGGCGCTGACGATCCCTTCACCCTCTACTGGGCGCTCGGCTTGCTGCGGTCGATCAAGGGTCTTGGCGCTGCTGAGCTAGATTCGGAGCTTTGGGGCGTTGCCATTGCGAATTTGGACCGGGCCGCGGATGCAGTCATAGATCGTGCAGCAAGCGGTATTGATCGATTCGCTCTAAGCGATGGCAGCGCCACCGGATTCGTCCCTCATCCATGGCCGCAGTTGCGCGTCGTGCAGCTCGCAGTGCGGGAAGGCCGAAGCCGACAGCTCAATATGGATAGAATCGGGAGCCATTTCCTCGACCTGCTCACACGGCATTTGTCTTGGAGTGAACTACAGGACAGCAGCTTCGATCTTGCGGTCTTGGTCTTCGCGTTAGAAGGAGTGTTGCTATCAGCTCCAGCAACCATTAGCTCCGCCCTACTTGAGCGCGCTGTTGATGTTGTGCTAGCAGACTATCCGTCGAATCCAGCTTTGCAGTGCAGACAGCCGTTCAAAGTAACCGAGACCGGTGGCGTGCATATCCCCATCAATGTCGAGACGGCCACTGCCTTGCTGAGAGTGTGCAGGTTGGTCGAGAGGGACCTTGGTCGGGAAGACATTACCACTGCGCTCCTTGAACCGGTAGCGAGGTTTCGCTCTTGGCTCGATGCAAGTGCTGTGACAATGTCTGGAACAGCGGACACAGACACGACTTACGTAGGCTGGCAAAGTGACCACGAGTATTTGGTGCAATCCAAAATCGAGTTCTGGTACACATCTCAAGTTGCGCTCTTCCTACACAACTATGGCTCTACTTTGGCCCGGCATCGAGCCCGAGACGCTTTAGACGAGAACTCCCTGAGAGGTTCACATGTATCAAGCATTAAGTTGACCCCAGAAGCATGGGACCCAGCTGCCTCTACGCTTGAGGGCCGGTTTGCGATCGCTGGGCCCACGTTTCGACGGCTCGTCGACGACCAGGACCGACTTGATGGCGCAGGTCTGAAATCGCTCTTGCTCTACGGGCCGCCAGGAACGGGCAAGACAACGTTTGCCCGACTGGTGGCAAGTCATCTTGAGTGGCCCTTGGTGATTCTGTCCCCGAGTCACTTCATCATGGATGGTGAGCAGCGCATCGAATCGACCGCTGCGCGCCTCTTCGATGCGCTTCACGCCCAATGGAATACTGTAGTTCTGTTCGATGAGATCGACCGACTGATATTGGATCGAAGAACCCAGTCATATCGCTCGCAGTCGGACATCTTCCAATTCATGACGCCGAGTATGCTGACGAAGTTTCAGGACCTTCGCGATCACAATCGCCTCATCTTTCTCATATCGACGAATTTCGGCTATAAGATCGATCCAGCGATGATCCGCCCAGGCCGCATTGACAAGCAAGTCCTCGTGTTGCCTCCTGATCTTGATAGGCGCAAGATCATTATCGCTGACTTGCTAGGCTCGTCGGCGGTCACGGACTTCGAAGTCGAAACCCTGTCTTCGAATACGGCGTTGTATACATTTGGTGAGCTCCGAGCCGTAGTTGAAGCTTACCGGGACCGGACTGACCCCGATTCGCCTCAAGAAGACCGTGTTGCTCGGGCGGTCAGCCGAGTAGTGCCTGCTATGCGGATGGAGTACTACGAGAACGACCTCGATGATGCTCGCGATAGCCGGCTATTTCTGCTTGAGACGTTGGGTATGGCGGCTCTACTTCACGAGGTTGATGCTCCGTTGTCGGGCGTCGGTCAGAAGCTGCGCGAGCATTGGACGACTTCAGGTGTCCCCATCATCGAGGACTTGTTCGGTGAAGGCGCTGACGACTTCACGGCTTGGGTTAGGAACTGACGGCCACTTCCTGCAGCGATCCATCTTCTTGCCGCGTCCATCTGTTGCCACGCGAGTCGGTGAACTCGATGACTAGGCCGAGGCCGCGTGCGATCGCCTCATGTCCGGCTCGATCGTGGACATCGGTTGGAGCAGTTCTTTGGACTGCTGGAGGTATCAGGAGCCTCGGTTGCTGATTCGGTGGTACGACTGACTCTGTACCTGTGACGATGGTCTCTGCGGTCTCGTTATTGACAACCGTGTAGCGGACAGCCCAGATAGGCAGGTGGCTGCCGTTGGATAGGTGGACCACAAGGCCGAAACCATCACCGAGACCACCAAACAAACTCTTATAGGGTTCGTCCCGACGAGCGACGGAAATGATCCAGCCGGAGACACTCTCGGCTTGGGCTCGTCTTCGTTCGTCCAGTGTTGCGTGCAACTCAGTTGTGGCGGCGTCTGCCGACCGGTGAGCTGCTCGTGTCTGTTGAATGACGTATATGAGCACGACAGCGGTCAGAATCACACTGGCGCTCGTAGCGAGCGCCTCGACAGCGTTCCAGTCGATCATCGTATGGTCCTTGGTCTTGTTAGCTATCGCTCGCGTGACGTCACGCTTGTCACGGCTGGAAGGTGCCGCTCAGGAGGCAGGGTACCAAGCAACCTCACCAGCCTCGTTCACGGTGACATGAGTGGCTCTACGCGTTTGAGTGGGGAGTGTGTCGGGAGCGGATGTGTGGTGGTCGGGGTCGGGCGGGCCAGGTGATGCCGCCGGTGTGGAGTAGGACGCGGAGCCGGTAGTGGTCGAATCGTCGGAAGCCGTGGCCGCAGCGTTTGACTTTCTTGACGCAGAGATTGAGGCCTTCGGTGGGCCCGTTCGAAGCGCGGGTGTCGTGGTAGTTGAGGATCTCGGTCCGCCACTTGTTGAGGGTTGTGCCCAGTGAGATGATCTCGGGCACCTCGTCGTTGAGGCAGCCAGCGATGGCTTTGTCGAGTAGTACTTTGGCCTGGGCCCGGTCCGTGGTCAGATACACCTCTCGAACAGATTCTTTGGCTAGCCACCCACCCAAGACCGCGTCGTCAGGGTCGCCAATACGGAGGCCGAGCAGTATCCGGTCTCGGCCCTTTTCGTCGAGTCGTTCCGCTCCGGTCAGCATGAGTTTGCGGATCCGGTACAACGGATCGTCTTTGCGGCCCCGGTGTCCGAGGGTCTCGTTCTGGACCCGGCGGCGGATCTTGTCCAGGCACCGGTTCCCGGCCCGGACCACGTGGAACGGGTCGGCCGACAAGGTGACGTGGGTGAGATCGGGTTTGAGGCCGGCACGATAGGAATCGGTGAGATCAGTGGCCACGACCTGCACACGGGCCAGCCATTCCGGATCGGCTTTCCCGGTCCATTTCCGCAGGCCAGACGCCGTGTTCCCACCGAACATGTCGATCATGACGTGCCGTTCGAGATCGACCAGGCCGGTGGCGTAGATCGTGTGATGGTCCCGGTTCGCCGCCAGGAACGAGGTCTCGTCGACTCCGAGCTGGGTCACTAGACCGATCCGGGCAGGGTCATCAACAAGGCGGGTGCCGTGCTCGATCACCGCGTTCATGATCGTCCACCAACACACCCCGAACTCGGCTGCCACCCTCGACACTGGCCTCGCTAACTCGCCGACCTGGCGGCACGCCTCAACCCCGCCCCGCCAGGTGATCAACTGCCGGGCCAGCACCTCGGGCGACAGTTCGGTCCACGTTTTCGCCGTGCACTCAACTTGGCGGCAACGCCACCGGCGTTTCACCCACACCAGACGAACCGGGCGACCGAAACACGACAAGTCCCGGATCTCGATCGGCATCCGATCCTGAGACTCAGCTCGGACCCCGCAACCCGAACAACCCACGAGCGTCGCGGTCGTTTCGACCCGGACGATCAACTCGGTTGGGGTCTCGCGAACCGACAACACCCGGAACCCGTCCAGACCCAGCATCGTCTCAGCCAGGCCAGTACTCTCGTCCATGTCAGGGGTCCTCGTGTCGTCGTCGTGGTCGTTGAACAACCGCAACAATGACCAGACCCCTGACACCACACGCGGACCCTCGCTACACCCCTACTCCCCACCCAGTCGCGAAGAGCCCCATTGCCATGGCCTAGGGTGTTGTCCGTTGATCTGCCGCCGATCGCCGACTGCTGCAAGGCCATATTGGCCAGTCTCTGCCCTATCGACGCCGCCGATCACTCAAACATCAGGGACGTCTTCTAGGTAGGAGTGGACACGCCGTGACGACCACAACGCCAGCCGGTTGGTATCAGGACCCGAACAACCCGTCCGCTGAACGCTGGTTTGATGGGAGCCAATGGACGACCCATCTACGGACCCGGCCGCCAGAACCGGTCACTCCTCCTCCACCGCAACAACGGCACAGTTCAGACCCTCAAACAGCAGGAGGCGGTGTTCTTGAGCACACCGCATCGAACCAAGCCCAACCCGTTCACGGGAGCGGAACGTCCGGTG
>JAAETI010001021.1 GCA_024228555.1 bacterium
CCATGCGACATGAGCCACCCTCGACACCGCGAGGCGCCAAAGGCGCGAACAGCGCGAGCCAAACGCGGGTTGGAGCTCACGCCAGCGCCGGGGGCACCAGGCCAGGTGGTGTCAGAGCTGCTCTCGGTGGTCAAGTGTTCGTTGGCGGGCGTCGTGCGGGGCCGTGACTTTCTGATCCTGTTGGAACAGGTCGTTGTTGCCACGAACCAAATAACCAAGCGCGTGTCGATGCTCGCCAAGGAACTGTTGCTGGCGAAGCTCGAGGCCGAGGAGACCCTGCCCACGCTCAACCAGAGCTTTTACTCGGCGTTGTACACGTTGCTGCGCAACGGAAAGTGGAAATACACCGGTCACGATGCGTTGCTCGCGCGGCGACGGGCCGCCGACCCGGGACTCAGCAGCGTGATGGCGCAGGTGATGGCACTCGCGGGACGGAAGCTGGCTGCCGAGCTCGACTCCCACTACCGTCGCCACTACGAACGGGTCTATCGGCGATGGAATTGTATTTGTGGTGATGAAACG
>JAAETI010001022.1 GCA_024228555.1 bacterium
AGGCATGCTCTAGGCCGATGGTTGCCTCTACCCCGGCCAGGGCGAACCCAAGGAGCTCATCAGGAAAGACGGTGGGTCCACTGTGCTCGATGATGGTCTGAGCAGCCGTGAGCAACTCCTCGTCGCTGAGCGGTTCAGCGCCGACTTGGAGCGATCCGTTGATACTGAACAGCCTCGAGCTGGTCTCGAACGTGGCCAACTTCAAGCCATCGCCCAGAATGACAACCTCTACCTCGTCAATATGGGATACCAACGCGTTCGAGTAGCTGGATAGGTCCTTGAACTGAGCCCAGTCGGTCAGTTCCGTTGTCTCCACCCACATGGCAGCCGTGCCGGCCTGGCCAAGGTAGGCCGCTCGGGATTTGAGGGAGAGTGGTGGGCCGAGGTCAGTGTTGTCGACAGCCAGAGTCAGCTCCAGTCCAGCTGGTACGGCGTCGCTGACCAGGCGGGAGGCATCGACAACATCGCCGATCGAGGCAGTCTGCTCCGGTTTGGCCTGAGCGACCTCGGGCCAGGGGTCCAGCCCTGACTCCGACTCCTGGTCCGATGAGTCGGGGTCGGTGAGGGCGGCTCGCCAGGTGGCCTCGTCGACTGATCGAAGACCGTCAGCTAGGGCCAAGGCATCGGCCCGGCTTCGGTTGGTGAAGACGGCAACGGCGTGCCCGGTGGGGGAGTACCAGATGATGGCGGTGATCTCGCTCCCATAAGGATCGGTGTTCTCGCTTCCTTCAAGTTCGGTCATCGTCATGATGTAGCCGTCCAGGCCCCGCACCACGACTCGTTCCACTGAGGGAGCAAAGGATCCCCAGAGCAGGGGGGCTTGGGGGTCGGTGACCGCCACGGTAGCGATGGTGAATGTCCCGCTGGGCGCCTCGCCCTCGGCCCCGGGGGTGAACCCAGTGATTGGATACACGAGACTGGTTG
>JAAETI010001023.1 GCA_024228555.1 bacterium
ACGATTATATCTCGGCATAGGTGTTTCAGGTCGGCGCCCGGCGGTAGTTGACGATGTGATGAGTGGCCAGGGTGACCCGAAAGGACCTTAGGGCCTATTAAGCTATGTGGTGAGGGCTATGGCGCCCGGGGTGGCGCGAGGCGGTGCGGTGCGCCCGTTGAGCCCGATCGTCACGGCCTAATCCAGCCTTTGCCCACCTGATCCAGCGTCGCACGTAGTGTCCAAGCCGGGCGGAGGCCTAACGCTCGGCTCGGCGCCACTCCCTATGTCTCGTCTTGTGCAGGTTTCTCGGACGCCCGGCACGGCGTAGCAGGTGATGCGCGGCGGATGCTGGCGTCGGAGAAGCGCCAAGGCACGAAATCGCGGGCCGGTTAGCCTCGGCGGTTCCGTGTGACGGGGCTATGGGGATTTGCGGCTGGGCGCGGCATTATCGGGCGGATTGAAGGGCGGTTGGTTTCGCCTCGGGGCGGATTTAGAGTCCTGCGGGGCCCGGTTTGATGGCCATGGGGCGGCAGGCACAGTGCTTGCCTCGTGCTTTGCAGCCTTGTGGCGGTCGACAAGGCGTGCATGGGCATGGCCGTCGCGTTGCGGCTTGATCGGGGATGTTTTTTGGACTTTCTGGTCATGCGGCCACGGCTTTGGCTTCTGGCGGATCGCGCGATTGTGGTCGGCGGGGGGCTTGTCCGGGTCCGAAGGTTTCGATGACGACCATGTTGCCGCCGCAGGCGGGACAGGGTTGGTCCGAGGCACGGTTGTCGGGCCCGCTCTCCTCGGGCTCAGGTGCGTCGGGCTCAGCCGGGACGTTGAGGAGTTTTCTGGCCAGGTCGAGGTTGGCGGCGCGCTGGCCATTGGCGAGGAAGCCGTAGTGTCGGATGCGATGGAAGCCCTTGGGGAGCACGTGGATAAGGAAACGGCGGATGAACTCGTGGCTGGACAGCGTCATGGTTTTGTAGCGTGCCGGGCCGTTGACGCGATAATCCTTGCACCTGAAAGTGACGCCGCGCTGATCGCTCGAGACGAGCCGTCGATTTGAGATGGCGACGCGGTGTGTGTAGCGGGCGAGATAGGCCAAGACCTGATCGGGCCCGGCGAAGGGTTGTTTTGCGTACACCACCCACTCTGCCTTGCGCGGTGGATCGAGATAGAGCCGGAACGCCGCCGCATCGGCGAGCGCTGCGTGCTTGTTGAAGAAGCGCAGATCGCCGGCCTCGTGGGCGGCTATCAGCTTTTCCAGGAACAATCGCCGGAACAGCCGCGAGAGCACGCGGACAGCTAAGAAGAAGCGGGGCCGGCAAGACAGCCACGCCTCGCCGTCGGGGGCAAGACCGCCACCGGGTACGATCATGTGGACGTGGGGATGGTGTGTCATGGCCGAGCCCCAGGTGTGGAGCACGGCTGTGATGGCGATGCGCGCGCCCAAGTGTTTGGGGTCGGCGGCGATGGTGAGCGTGGCCTCGGCACTCGCCTTGAACAAGAGGGCGTAGATCACGCGCTTGTTCTGATAGGCGATGTCGGCGATCTGACCGGGCAGTGTAAAGACCAGGTGGAAGTAGCCGACGGGCAGCAGCTCGGCCTGGCGATCGGCCAGCCAATCCCTGGCAGCTGCCCCCTGACATTTCGGGCAATGGCGATTGCGACAGGAGTTATAGGCGATGTGTTCGTGCGCGCAGTCCTCACAGCGCGCCACATGGCCGCCCAGCGCTGCCGTGCGACAGCGCTCGATGGCAGCCATGACTTTCAGCTGGCCGAGGCTCAGGTGGCCGGCGTTGGCCTTTCGCCAGGCAGCACCGTGGGCGCGGAAGATATCCGCGACCTCGAGCGATGGGCGAGACATGGGACCGAGGCGTTAGCCTGACGCCTGTCCCTTGGTCTTCTTGCGCTTGCGACGGCCTTTGCCCAGATCGTCGAGCGGGCTGTCTACTGCCGCGATCATACCGGTCGCCACGCGGGTGTAGCGTGCCGTCGTCTCCAGCTTGTCATGGCCGAGCAAGGCCTGGATCACCCGGATGTCGACACCGCGCTCGAGCAGATGGGTGGCGAAAGAGTGGCGCAGCGAATGCAGGCTCACGGGCTTGGTGATCCCGGCTTTCCTGACCGTCTCCTGGAAGAGCCGCGCGAACTGGCGCGTGGTCAGCGGACGGCCCGCGTTGCGTCCGGGAAAGAGCCAGCGCTCGCCAGCGGCGACATCCCTGTCCTGGCGCCTCGGGCGGTCCTTCCACCAGAGCCGCAACAGGCCCAGGATATCGGCCGGCAGCATCACGTTGCGGTCCTTGCGCCCTTTGGCCTGGACGATACGGATGATGGTCTGGGCGCTGTCGATATCGCCAACCTTGAGCCGCACCACCTCGCCGGCACGCAAGCCACAACCATAGGCCAAAGATAGCATGGCCCGCACTTTGATGTTCGCCGCCATGGCCAGCAGGCGCTTTACCTCATCCTGGCTCATCACCACCGGGACTTTCTGTGGCTCTTTGAGATGATAGATCTCGGCGGCTAGATCGTGCCGTCGCAACGTCACCCGGAACAGAAACCGTACGCCGGTCATGATCCGGTTGCGGTTACAAATGCTGGCCCCGCTCTCGATCAGGAACAGCTGAAACAGGCGGATGTCGTCGGCCGTTGCCGTCTCTGGCGAGCGGTCGAGGAAGGCGGCAAAACGTTCGCAGCTCGAAAGGTGGCTGCGTTGGGAGTGCCGGCCGAGTTTGCGTGCGGTCATGTCTTCGATCATGCGCTGACGCAGCGGCATCACCGGGCTTTTACTCTGGATGTTCATCACAAGCTCCTCGTATCGATCGAGGCAAAATCACCTCGACCAACACGACAGCCCCTTCCACCGGCAAACGCCAGCAGCGCCCAAGATCAGACCATCTCAATAGAATGCCGGAATCTTATCGCGCAGCGATTTAGTGCTATGGCTAGGAAGAGGCTTGCCGTCGTGCCGCTGGGTACGGCTGCACTACCCCCCATAGCTGACGTTCGCGTGGACGACTGCGACTGGCTGCTCAGGGTCGACTCCGGCCTTTACATATGATCGACAGATGCCTCATCGATTGACTGCTGATGGCTAGCAAGAGCCGACCCGAGGGGGCGCTGGCCACGACAGCAGTACCCCAGCTTCGGCCTTTCGGGCTTGATTTGACGGCTCCACCCCCAGCTCCGGCCGTGCTTGGCGTGTCCGGCCGAAGGCCATGTATGACCCCAAGCAAAAGTCAGGGCGCCCCAACTTCAAACTGCTCAGTGTGACGGCCGTCACCGGTTTGCGCCGAGGAAGAAATCCATTATTTGCTGAACATCTCAAACTCACGGGGGACCCGATGTCTATGAAAACCACTGATTAGCCAGCACCTGGATGCGAGCATTCGCGAAAGCTAGGGCTACTGAATTCGATAGGCACCCTCCGCGAATGATTGGTTTACACTACAGGGTTTATAGATTAACCAAAAATAACCTCAAAACATGGTTGCGTGTAGTTTCAAGCCCGCAACAATTTTGACGGGTTCACCGGTTCCGGTTCGAACAATTGGTTGAGTTTTCGGAATGTCAGATCAACAAGCCGAATTTTGGCGGGCCAACGATTCACTCCACGTGCTTCC
>JAAETI010001024.1 GCA_024228555.1 bacterium
ATTTCCACCTGTCGTTGTTCCAGCTGTGGAGTGGCTGATCAGCGTTGTGGTACCTGACCCCACCTCATACGCGAAAACGTCGCTGCCGCTCCCGTTCGCATTCACAAAGCCTGATATCAGATTGGTCGCTCGGCTTTCATGGATGATCGTGCTGCCGTCGGTGTCAAGCGCCACGGAGTGCGCAGTGCCATCCCCCCCAAGCGCCGCGTTCGAGGCGTCGGTGGTGACGGGGGAGACAACGCCAGTCGCAACATCATACATGTAGACCTGGCGTTGCCCTTGCCCATCAAAGCCAGCAACCAGATCGGTCTTGGCCGAGAGAAAGGCAACCGTCGAGCCGTCGCCGCTGATCGCCCCACGAGCAGGTTCATCATCGCCAGCTGCGGCCGTGATACCATCGCCGGTGTGTGTCACGAGAACCGTCGACCCATTCGTCCGATCGCGCAGAAACAGGTCGTTGGTGGCGGGTACTTCCGACTCGATCTGACCGGAGATCATGTTCGCATGATCGCTTGCAAAGAGCACGAAACGCCCGTCGTCGCTGACATCCATGAAGGCGGCTCGGCCACCAACGGTTTGCACGCGAGAAGGGGTGAGTAGTTCGGGCACCTGGGGCACCGCAGCCTCGAGGGAAACAGCGCCGAAGAGGGTTGTTGAGAACAGAAATGAGAGCTTTTGAAATTGATTCAGCATGCTTGC
>JAAETI010001025.1 GCA_024228555.1 bacterium
ATGGGTCGCTACAGTTCGCGCAGCTACCGCCGCCCAGCAACGATGACGTTGAGAAGTTGCTACGTCGGATCGCAGCTCGTATCGACAGGCTGGTGCAGCGCCACCGTGACGAAGCCGTCGACGACGATACGTCCGATGCGCTGCAGCAAAGCCTCGCTGAGGCTGTTCAGCCGCCGCGACGTCATCCATGGGAAACTCACACATCGCCGCCAAAGCCACAGCAGCCTCGCTGCTTCGCGCTGGATGGTTACTCGCTACACGCCAATGTCGCTGTGGCCGCCGATGACCGCCGTGGCTTGCGTCGTCTACTGCGTTATGGCGGTCGGGCCGCGCTGGCCGCGCGACGGGTGTCGCTCAATGAAGAGGGCATGGTCGTTTACAAGCTACGTAAGCCCACCTCCACCGGACGGTCCCAGGTGGTGATGACCCCGCAGCAGTTCATTCGCCGTCTTGCTGCCTTGACACCGCCGCCGTGGCTCAACCTCAGCCGATTTCACGGCGTGTTTGCTTCGAATCACAGTCAGCGCAACACTATCGCCCAACGTGTGGCCGAGCAGTCCGATCCGAACGACGACCCATTTGTCTGTCCACCCTTGCGCAAGCCCACAGACAGCGATGACCCTTCATCAGACGCTCCACACAAGCACCTGCGCATTGCCTGGTCCGAATTGTTGCGCCGAACCTTCGACGATCCCCTCGTCTGCCCGCGCTGCCAAGGTCGAATGCGTCTGGTCGCTGTCGTCAAAGACCCCGACGCCATCGCTGCCATTTTGGCTCACCCCGCCCATCGCGACGACGATCCCGATCCCCAAAGTGGCCCCGATCCCCCGCAGCCGCCGCTGGACCTCGACCCGCAGCGCGAGCTGTTCGAATCGCCCTGAGCACCCGCCCCTTACTCACTGACCCCTATCCGGCACGGCCAGTACTGGCCGAGTTCCGCCCACCGCGGCCCTACAAGGCGATTTCTCCCTCTACGATGCTCACCCGGTCGGCTGATCTACTCTCGCGCAGCGTCGACCCCAGCCGTCGATACTCGCCTCTGACCCGGAAAACGTGGACGATAGATCTTATCCTTTCATCTTCCTTGGCATCGACCCGGCGACGAAGACCGCATCGTCGCAGCCGTGGGGGCAGCCAAGCTTGACCAGACCTGCCCCCCAGATACCGCAGAGTAAATAGTTGCCAAAGGCCTTCTCCACGTAGGCGGCGATGGGATCGTCATCGGGA
>JAAETI010001026.1 GCA_024228555.1 bacterium
CCGAGGAACGAGGTGCGTTGCATCCGGTTGTGTACGCCCGGCATGGGCATGTGCTTGTGGGGTGAAAGTCCCCTGTCAGAGAACCACCGTCCGCGCTATGGACAGAGACAATGACTAGCTTACGGCAAGGGCGGCTCCGCGAGGGGTCGTCTGAAGGAAGCCCGCGGCAAAGCTGGGAGCCGAGGAACACGAACGCCATAGAAGGCCGACTTCCCTGGGGCGAGACAGCACAACATGTCGAAGCCCTGTGGTTCGGTGGCATACGCCAATGGCGCGGTTGTGCAGCGACAGTACATGCCCTTATCCGGGGAGATCTGCTCGACGAGCGGCCGGACACCGCCATGGGAGCCGGACTGAGGCCCAGGTCGAAAGACCTGGACTGGCCACCGGACCCTAAAGTCACGCAGGCAGCGCGACTGGGGGCAACCCCGGGCGTGATCGAGCAGAAGTCAGCAGAGGGCATAGTAGGCATCTTACCCCGTCGGGGCCGGATGCCGAAGGCCCGAACACGATGAGACAAGGAGGAGCCGTGGGTTACTCGCATTCGACGAAGAGTCCGATCGGAGGAGTCGCGATGCGGCGTGCGCCCACGCAGCCAGCCTTGCAGGAGTGTCTCATGCGACGAGTGGTGGACCGATTCAACCTGCTCTTGCCTGGGAACAGGTGAAGGACAACCGGGGAGCCCCCGGCGTCGACGGCATGA
>JAAETI010001027.1 GCA_024228555.1 bacterium
AGCGACGATGATGTTGTTGAGTACGGGGATGACTTCATTGCGCGACACGACCAGTACGGGACGTCGCTTCTGGTTCGGAGTCTCAATCATCCATATCTCGGCTTGGGCTACCAAGGTTCGGCCTCGGTCATGGCGATGGCGGCCCGCTCCCGGTCGTACAACGCTTGCAGGACGTTGTCGTCGGACGGTACGTCAACAGCGACCTCGGTGAGACTGGTAGCCATGGTGGGCTCCTTCGACTCGGTACATGGCAACAGTACTGTCGTCGGCTGGGAGGACCATTATCGGCTGTCCTCTCGAACTTGTGCGCGCGTGTTTGCGGCTGAGGTAGCGTCCCTGAGCGACGCTCCGTGCAGGTTCCGCTCAGCGCACCGCAGTGCCGTGGATCTGGGTGTTCACTGGCCAGAAGATCGACATTCTTGGCTTGCGTCGGGAGGTCGTGACGGTTGTGAACCCAGCCTCATCGAGGAGTTTCGCGGTGTCTCGGTCCAACTGGCAGCCTTCGAACACCCAACTCCAGGGCCGACGAAGGATGCGCTGG